>JAQBNU010000078.1 GCA_028288365.1 Chitinophagaceae bacterium
AGCCCGCATGGGTAGCGGGCTTTTCACACTGTTACATCAGTTTTTCTAATATTCTATTTAGAGAAACGGCTTCACCGATTATTTCTCTTAGTGCAGCAATTGGAACGCGCTCCTGTTGCATCGTGTCACGGTGACGTATAGTCACAGTGTTGTCTTCCAATGTTTGATGATCAATGGCTACGCAAAATGGTGTACCGATAAGATCGTTTCTGGTATAACGTTTACCGATGGCGTCTTTTTCTTCATACGTCACATTGAAATCAAACTTCAGTGATTCGTAGATTTCGCGCGCCTTTTCGCCCAAACCGTCTTTTTTCATCAAGGGCAAAATCGCTGCTTTCACTGGGGCTAGAGCAGGATGCAGTTTTAAATAGGTTCTTGTTTTTGTTTCTTCTCCTTCGCCTGTTGTTTCTTCGGTGAAGGCATTGCAAAGTACCGCTAAGAAAGAACGGTCGGCACCTACAGAAGTTTCTACAACATAAGGCACGTAATTTTTATTGATCTCCGGATCGAAGTATTGTTGTTTTTTCTTAGAAAGTTTTTCATGACTGCTCAAGTCAAAATCAGTTCTTGAGTGTATGCCTTCTATTTCTTTAAAACCAAAAGGAAACTGAAACTCTATGTCCACCGCGGCATTCGCGTAGTGCGCCAATTTTTCGTGATCGTGAAATCTTAATTTCTCCGCAGGAATACCGATGGCTTTGTGCCAGTTCATACGGATTTCTTTCCAGGTATTGTACCATTTCATTTCTTCACCTGGGCGGATGAAAAACTGCATTTCCATTTGTTCGAATTCGCGCATGCGAAAGGTAAATTGTCTTGCTACAATTTCATTACGAAACGCTTTTCCAATTTGTGCAATACCAAAAGGAATTTTCATTCTTCCGGTTTTTTGTACATTAAGAAAGTTAACAAAAATACCTTGCGCGGTTTCTGGTCTCAGGTAAATGGTACTGGCGTCTTCCGCTACTGAACCGATCTGAGTGGAGAACATCAAATTAAACTGACGAACCTCCGTCCAGTTATTTGTACCCGACACCGGGCATACAATGTTTTCGTTGATGATCAACTCTTGCACACCTTTCAGGTCTTCTGCTTCCAGCAATCTTGCCAGACTCTGAACCAAACTCTTGGCTTTGTCTGCTTGTCCTTTTGATTCCAGTTCTGCTGCTCTTTCTTCTACCAATACATCGGCGCGGTAGCGTTTCTTGGAATCTTTGTTGTCGATCATCGGATCGTTGAAACTATCGATATGACCGGAAGCTTTCCAGGTTAAAGGATGCATGAAAATAGCGGCATCGATACCCACGATGTTGTCGTGAAGCTGCGTCATGGCTTTGTACCAGGCCTGCTTCAGGTTATTCTTGAGTTCAACTCCGTTTTGTCCGTAGTCATAAACGGCTTGAAGACCATCGTATATTTCACTGGAAGGAAATACAAATCCATATTCCTTGGCATGAGATACTACTTTCTTGAATACGTTGTTGTCGACAGGAGCTGTTACTTTATTTTCCATGTTAATTTTATTGAAGACTTTGTGTCAACTTTTCTAGGATAGAATTGTTAAGTTTGCAAATTAAATAAGTTTAAATGGTTTCCCACAAAAAATTACATAAAACAGGAGTTCTTTTAATCAACCTGGGTACCCCCGACAGTACAGCTACCCCTGATGTACGTAAATACCTGCGTGAGTTCTTAATGGACAGGAGAGTGATTGACATTCCTTTTTTCAAACGCTGGCTGTTGATTAACCTCATCATTGCACCAACGAGAGCACCTAAATCTGCGAAAGTATATAAGAACGTATGGATGAAAGAAGGTTCTCCTTTGCTGGTTTATAGTCAGAGAGCAAAAGAGTTGCTTGCTCAGTCTCTGGGAGAAGAGTATGAAGTAGAATTGGCCATGCGTTATCAAAGTCCTTCTATTGAAAGTGTGGTAAAAAAATGGGAACGTGCCGGTTTGGCTAAATTGATCATCATACCTTTGTTTCCTCAGTATGCATCAGCTTCTACAGGATCAGCGACGGAAGAAGCGTTGTGTGTGATCCGGCAATGGGAAGTCATTCCAAATTTACAAGTCGTAGAAAATTTCTGTGATCATCCTTTATTCATTGAAGCCTTTGCTGAGCTGGGTAAAAAATACATGCAGCAACAAACCTTCGATCATGTTATCTTTTCTTATCATGGTTTGCCAGAGCGTCAGATTCTGAAGTCCAGTGTCGATGACTATTGCAAGTTGGGAGATTGCTGTTCGAAGTACCATCAGAAAAATAAATATTGCTACCGCGCTCAGTGTTATGAAACTACTCGTTTGCTGGTTGAGCAATTGGGATTGACAAAAGAACAATATACCGTTTGTTTTCAATCGCGCCTTGGCAAGACCCCATGGATCAAGCCTTACGCGGATGAAGTGATTCCTGAATTGGCTAAAAAAGGCAACAAGAGAATCTTATTTTTTTCACCATCGTTTGTAGCAGATTGTTTGGAAACGATTGAAGAGGGAGGAGAGGAATACAAAGAATTGTTTATGCATTCTGGCGGAGAGCATTGGCAACTGGTAGAGAGCTTAAATACTTCGCCGAAGTGGATTGAATGTTTGAAAGAGTTAGTGAAAAAAAGTGAACAGTAAGCAGATTTTTTTTGCTTACTGTTCACTGCTCACTGCTAACTCAAATATTCTTTACGTTTCAAAATCGTTTCCAGGAATTTTATTTCATGATCTCCGTTAAAAATTCTAAATGGAAGATAGATGAATTGACCTTTACCGATGATCAATAAAAAGTGGTCCTTATTTTTCTGAGCACTTTTAATCATGTCCCATTTCAGCGGACTGCCCTGTCTTTCGTTGAGTTTGATCATGATCTGGCGGCTGTCGATTTCATAGCTCAAGCGCTCGAACATGATTTTATTTTGCTCCAATTGCGTAACACCGGTGAATTGAATCAACCAGAATAAAATATAACCTACTGCAATGGCTAAGGCAGGAAATATAAACCATGCCCAAAGAGATGGCCAGATAAAGGTCATGGCTGCGATAGCAACTGGTAAGGCGGAATACCACCATTGTTTTTTTAGAAGTCCGAACAACGCAGACTTAACATACGTGTTTTTAGGTAGTTGATACTTTTTGGTTTTGATAATCATCGTACTATTTATAATCTAATATGCTTTTAAACTCAAGTCCAGACTTTTGACACTGTGTGTCAATGCTCCAACGGAAATGTAATCGACACCACACAACGCTACTTCTCGTATCGTTGTTTCAGTTATGCCTCCCGAGGCTTCTGTTTCACATTCTTTCCCAATCAGTTTCACCGCTTCTTTCATCATTTCCAGCGGCATATTGTCCAACATAATGCGTTTTGCTCCCCCTTCCAGCAAAGCTTCCTTTACTTCACTTAAGGATCTAGTTTCTAATTCTATATCCAGAGAGAAGCCAGTAGTCTTCACATAGTTTTTAGCAGCTTTCAGTGCATTGGTAATACCACCTGCATAATCCACGTGATTATCCTTTAATAAGATCATGTCAAACAAACCGTATCGGTGATTGGTCCCTCCTCCGATTTTTACCGCCCACTTTTCGGGCAGGCGAAAGTTAGGTGTTGTTTTGCGAGTATCCAACAACTTCGTTCCGGTTCCTTCAATCAGTGTATTTAAGTGCTTGGTATAAGTAGCTATACCGCTCATGCGTTGCATGCAGTTTAATACCAACCGTTCTGCTTTTAAGATGGAATGTGCAGAACCTTGAACTGTTAATACAACGTTTCCTTTTTGTATATTTTCTCCGTCTCTCATCCGGTACTCCACGTGCAACGAAGGATCTACGGCTTCCAAAATATACTGGGCCAGTTCTACTCCTGCAAGGATGCCATTGTCTTTTACCAAAAGCTGCGCTCTGTTAGTCGCTCCGGCTGGAATGGAAGAAAGGGAAGTATGGTCTCCAGAACCAATATCCTCTTGAAGAGCTTGTTGAATAAAAGAAGAAATATGAGAGGGATCGAGATAATCGTACACGGGCACAAACATAAAAAAAAGCCCTGAAATAAACTCAGGGCTTTTCGAGAGAAATTCGCGTTAATCTAGTTCCTGCTAAAAACTATTACTTTTCAAATACAATGGAATCTACCGAATAAGCACCTTTGGCCGGCTTGATGACCATGGTTACTCTGTATTTTCCGCCACTATATATGTACTCTCCAATGACGAATTTAAAATCTTCGCGGTCCAGGACCTTGTGAACATATTTAAAATCGACGGGAGGATATTTCTTCATGAAATCGCGCAACACAAATTCTGCTTGTGTTTTGCTGTAGTTGCTACCTTCCTGTTCGGGAAGAGTTACTTCTACCATGTCCTGAAAACCGCTTACCAACTCTTTTGAATTACCTGATTTAAGACTGATTTTGAGCTTTTCTATTACTCCATCAGCACTCTGCGTTTGAGCCAGAGCACCAGTGATAAATCCTAAATTGAAGACAATACTAAAAAGGTACGGTTGAAGTTTCCTCACTATCTACTCGTTTTCCCAGCACAACAACGAAAACCATGCCAAATACAGTTTTTCTACAGATTTAAAATTAAAGCACTGATAAATAACAGATTAAAAAAACGTGTTTAATTCTCATTCAATAACAGGCTTGAAAGATTATATTTGCGCTATGAATAAAAAGGTATTACTAATGATTTTAGATGGTTGGGGAATTGGAACGAACCCGGCTGTATCAGCTATTGCACAGGCAAAAACAGCTTTCATCGATGGTTTATATTCAAAATATCCGCACAGTAAGCTAGAAGCATCTGGTTTAGCTGTTGGTCTACCAGAAGGACAAATGGGTAATTCTGAAGTAGGACACATGAACATTGGCGCAGGGCGCGTTGTCTATCAGGATCTGGTGAAGATTAACAAAGCGGTGGAAGAAGGAACACTTGCCAATGAAAAAGAATTAAAAGCAGCATTTGATTTTGCAAAATCGAACCATAAAAAAGTACACCTCATCGGTTTGGTTTCTGATGGAGGCGTACACTCGCATACCGATCACCTGAAAGGATTGGCTACGATAGCACATCAGTATGGCTTGAAGGATGTATTCGTACATGCTTTCACCGACGGTAGGGATACAGATCCAAAAGGTGGATTGGATTATTTAAAAGATCTGCAATCACATCTTCAAAAAACAACAGGGAAAATTGCTACCGTAATTGGACGCTACTATGCGATGGACCGCGACAACCGTTGGGAACGCGTGAAGTTGGCTTATGACCTGATGGTAAAAGGTGTGGGTTCAACATCTACGGATGCGTTGGCTAGTGTAAAAACTTCTTATGAAGCAGGTGTAACAGATGAGTTCATTAAACCAGTTGTCATTACGGATGCACAAGGGAAAGCCCTGGCGTTGATTGAAGAAGGAGATGTGGTGATCTGTTTCAATTTCAGAACAGATAGAGGTAGAGAAATTACGATTGCCTTGACGCAAAAAGATTTTCCAGAACAAGACATGAAAAAGTTGTCGTTGTATTATGTCACTATGACCAACTACGACAACACCTTCAGCAACGTACATGTGATCTTCGATAAAGACAACCTGAACAATACGTTAGGAGAAGTATTGGCAAAGGCTGGTAAAAAACAGATTCGTATCGCAGAGACAGAAAAATATCCGCACGTAACATTCTTCTTTTCTGGAGGTCGTGAACAACCGTTTGAAGGAGAGAAAAGATTGTTATGTCCTTCTCCAAAAGTAGCGACATACGATTTGCAACCGGAGATGAGTGCGAAAGATATTCGCGATAAAATCATTCCGGAATTGAAAACAAAAGAACCTGATTTTATTGTATTGAATTTTGCAAACCCTGACATGGTGGGACATACAGGTGTTTTCGAAGCGGCGATAAAAGCAGTGGAAACGGTAAACGATTGTGCAGAAGCAGTAGTAACCGTTGCATTGGAAAATGGTTACAGCACCATCATCATTGCTGATCACGGCAACGCCGACATGATGATCAATGATGACGGCACACCCAATACAGCACATACAACCAATCTTGTTCCTTGTATCTTAGTAGATGCAGATTACAAAGGCACAATCAAAGATGGCAAATTGGGAGATCTTGCGCCTACTATTTTGAAATTGATCGGTGTTCCTCAACCGGCTGATATGGGTGGAGTTTCATTGATCTAAGCAAATGAAAAAGGGAATCAATCAATCGGTAGGAATTTTAGGTGGTGGTCAGCTAGGTCGTATGTTGATCCAATCGGCGATTGATTTCAACCTTGATCTTTCCGTCATGGATCCGGATCCAGATGCTCCGTGTAAGAACTTTACGAGCAAGTTTACCAATGCTTCGTTGCAGGATGAAGCGGCTATTTTAGAATGGGCCAAAGACCTTGACCTGATCACGATAGAAATTGAGCACGTCAATATTGAGGCGCTAAAAAAATTGCAGCAAGCCGGTAAGAAAATATATCCTCAACCTCAAGTGTTGGAAATCATACAGGATAAACGAAAACAAAAAGAATTTTACCGAAGCAAAGGCCTGCCTACCGCGCCATTTGTGCTACTCAACAACAAAGAAGAAATAGCTAATCATGCTCATCTATTACCTGCTTTTCAAAAATTAGGTAAAAATGGATACGATGGAAAAGGAGTACAACGCATTGCAACCATTCAGGACATTGCAAAAGGGTTTGATGACGAGAGTTTACTCGAACAAGCTATTCCTTTTGAAAAAGAATTGGCCGTGATTGTCGCCCGTAACGAACAAGGTGAAGTGAAGACATTCCCTGTTGTAGAAATGGTATTCAATCCTGTTCACAATTTGGTGGAATATCTGTTTTCGCCGGCAGACATTGCTCCGGCAATAGCAGCAAAGGCAGATGCATTGGCTAAAGAAGTGATTGTTGCATTTGACATGGTGGGTTTGTTGGCTGTAGAATTGTTTTTGACAAAAGAGGGTGAAGTACTGATCAATGAAGTAGCTCCGCGTCCCCATAATAGCGGCCATCAGAGCATCGAAGCAAATGATACGTCACAATACGAACAACATTTAAGGGCGATTCTTGGATTGCCTTTAGGATCTACCCGTACACTAAGTCCTTCTGCTATGGTAAACATATTAGGAGAAGACGGTTTTTCTGGAGAAGTTGTATACGAAGGTTTGGAAAAAGCATTGACATTGGAAGGTGTACATGTACATTTTTATGGAAAGAAAACAACAAAACCTTTTCGCAAAATGGGTCATGTCACAATCTTAGACGAAAATCTTGAAGCATTAAAAGAAAAAGCGAAAGCAGTAAAATCATGGCTGAAAATAAAAGCATAATACCTGTAGTCGGCATCATTATGGGCAGTCAGTCGGATTTAAAGATCATGTCTGCAGCGGCAAAAGTATTGGAAAATTTTCAAGTACCCTTTGAGTTAACGATTGTGTCGGCACATCGTACACCACATCGTATGTTGGAATATGCAGAAGGTGCTGCCAAAAAAGGAATTAAAGTCATCATTGCAGGAGCAGGCGGAGCCGCACATCTTCCAGGCATGGTCGCTTCTTTGACCACACTTCCAGTAATCGGTGTACCGGTAAAATCATCTAATTCCATCGATGGTTGGGATTCTGTTTTATCTATTTTGCAAATGCCTGGTGGTGTACCCGTAGCCACAGTGGCGCTGGACGGCGCGCAGAATGCAGGGATCCTGGCAGTGCAAATTTTGGCTACACACGATGTGGCGTTGGCAACAAAAATGCAATCGTTCAAAGAAGAGTTGAAAACCAAAGTGCTTGGTGCCGTAGACGATATTGCTAAAGAAGGATATCAGAAATTTATTTAAATCTTTTTTAATTCCATTACTATGCGTCATCGCATCTTTCTGTTTTTATCATTTATTTTTTTTATTTCATTATCTGTTCATGCACAGAAAACGCTTTGGGCATCAAAGGTGATTGAAACGAACGATGCGTATGAAGGAGAATTCTATACTTCAAAATTAGTATTGGGCGCTCCCGAACTTATTCCCGAACCATTCAAAGAAACGTATTGGGGTTGGATCATGGGATACAACGATGAGTTGATTACTGAGAAAGATACGATTTATATTGTAGTGGGTTTTACAGAACCGATGGCTGCACATCAGGTTGTAGTTTATGAATCGCTCCATCCTGGAACAGTTACAGAAGTTTTAACCATCGATGAAAAAGGCAATGAAACATCTGTCTATAAAGCACAGCCTCATACGATCAAACAATCATACAGAATATTATCGATTCCTGTTTCGAGCGAAAAAAAAATCGCTTCGGTGAAAGTAGTAACGATGCCTTCTAAAGTTCCGGATTGGAATTACATCAATGGTATTGCGATTTCTACAGAAAAAACTCCACTCATCATTAAACCCAAGTTAGCGACAGATGTCCATTTGGTGCAGAGAGCAAAAAGAATGGATGACGGGATCAATTCAATCTATGACGATGAATATCCAGTTGTCTCTGCAGATGGACGAACACTTTACATTGCACGTAGCTTTGATCCACAAAACATAGATGGTCCCAGCACAGACATCTGGGTTTCACACTATTCAGATTCTACTGGTCAGTGGGGTGTCGCTGAAAACATTGGTAAGCCATTGAACAATGCGGGTTATAACTTTGTCAATTCCATCATGGCAGATGTCAATACGTTGTTATTGAGCAATCAATACAACAACGATGGTTCGCAGGGTGAAGGTGGCATATGTACTACACATCGTACGTTGAAAGGATGGTCCTTACCGCGTAAAGTAGTCATTAATGATCTGATGTATAAAGACAATTACGTAGCCTATTTTTTGGCGAACAATGGAAAAATATTGCTGATGAGTATGGAGGGAAACGATACGTATGGAGATACTGACATTTATATTTCTTTTTTGCAGAAAGACAATACCTGGTCAACACCTAAAAACATAGGTACAGATATCAATACAGCTCAAATAGAATCTACTCCATATCTAGCCGCAGATGGAGAGACGATGTACTTTAGTTCCAGTGGTTATATAGGTTACGGAGTCACAGATATCTACATGTCGAGAAGGTTAGATGATAGCTGGCTTCACTGGTCGGAACCGATGAATCTTGGTCAGTATGTCAATACAGAAGCAGGAGACCTGGGCTTTAGTATTTCCGCAGATGGCAAAAAAACATTTACCTATAGTTATACAGATGACAAAACGAAATCTGATATCTATAGCATAGATTTATCTCCTTCTTTAAAACCGGAGTCTGTTGTTTTGATAAAAGGCAAAGTAATCAATGCGAAAACAGGTCAGCCGGTAAAAGCCTATATCCAATACGAAGACCTGGACGAAGGTATAAATATGGGAGAAGCGCGTTCGGAAGAAGGTGTCGGCGCTTATAAAATTGTATTGCCCAGGGGTTTGCACTATGGGTTTTATGCAGAAGCCAAAGGTTTTTTATCTGTTAATGAAAGTTTAGATATTCCAGAAACAAAAAGTAGTTATATTGAGATTGAAAAAGATTTGTATTTGGTGCCAATTGAAAAAGGGCAGTCCATACAAGTCAATAATGTTTTCTTTCAACGAGGTACAGCTAGTCTCATAGAAAAATCTAATTCTGAATTGAATCGTTTGGTGTTGATCTTAAAAGATAACCCAAAGGTGAAAATTGAATTGTCCGGACATACAGATAACCAAGGTGATCCAAAGAAAGATTTTGATTTATCTTTGGAACGGGTGCAAGTGATTAAAAATTATTTGATCCAAAAAGGAATTAAGAAAAACAGAATAAGTATAAAAGCGTATGGAGGAACGAAACCCATTGCGGATAACTCTACCGAGGAGGGCAGGGTGCAAAACAGAAGGGTTGAATTTACCATTACAAAACACTAAGAATTATGTTTGAGCCGTTGATGTCGGTGGATGGGTTAATCAGTTTGATGACCCTTGCGATGTTAGAAGTAATTTTGGGAATTGACAATGTCATTTTCATTTCCATTATTTCTGATCGTGTAGAAAAAGAGGAACAGAACAAAGCAAGAATATTAGGTCTTATACTCGCATTGGGTGTAAGAATAGTGCTCTTGATTTTTATGTCATACCTGGCACATATGAAAACGGATGTGATGGTGTTGTTTGAGCATCACTTTACATTGCGTGATCTTGTACTCATTGCTGGAGGTGTGTTCTTGGTTTATAAAAGTACCAATGAGATTCACGAAAAACTGGAAGGAGATGAAGAAGAAAAACAAAGCTCCAAAAAGCTTGCCTTGTGGAATGCGATTGTACAAATTATTCTGATTGATATTGTATTCTCTTTCGACTCTATCCTTACAGCGATAGGTCTTACAGATTATGTGATCATCATGATCATTGCCATGACGTTGGCCATGTTCATCATGATGATCTTTGCGAAAGCCATCAGTGTATTCATCAATGAACATCCAACGGTAAAGATGTTGGCTTTGTCCTTTTTGATTATGATCGGTGTGTTTCTAATTATTGAAGCCTTTCACTATGTGATACCTAAGGGATACGTTTATTTTTCTATGTTCTTCTCTTTAACCGTAGAAGTACTGAATCTTCTGGTAAAAAAGAGAAACAAGAAAAAGAAAAAAGAGAAAGAGCAGTAGACGATGATTCATTTGAAAAACGATTTTCTGGAAATAGAAATCGATCCGAAAGGTGCAGAAGTTAAAAAAATAGTTCACCGTCATTTTCATCTCAACTATCTCTGGAATGGAGATGCCACTTTCTGGAACCGCAGTTCCCCTGTCTTGTTTCCCATCGTTGGAAAAGTAAAAGACAACACCTATACCTATCAGAACAACACGTATCACCTCACGCAACATGGTTTCGCGCGAGATACCACTTTTATTCTTGAGCGAGCAAATGGAGAGCAGGCTGTTTTTTTTATTTCTTCTAATGCAGAAACGCAAACGGTATATCCCTTTCAGTTTAGATTATACATTATCTACACACTTTCTAAGGCCTCGTTAAACGTGGCTTACAGAATAATCAACGAAGGAACAGACGACATGCTGTTTTCCATTGGTGCTCATCCTGGATTCAACTGTCCGCTTGAACCGGGACTTGTGTTTGAAGATTACCAGTTGGTATTTGAAAAAAAAGAACAAACACCACGTTTGCTCGTTGGTACAAATGGAATATCCCGACGTACAGAAAAAGTATTTGCAGAAGATTCAAAAATCATTCCCTTAACCTATGATCTCTTCGGTGCGAAAGATGCTATCATTTTCAAAGACCTTCTTTCTAGTTACATGACGCTGATGTCTGCGAAGTCTTTACACGGTCTTCGTTTCAGCTTTGAAGGTTTTCCATACATGGGTATATGGACAAAGCCAGGACCCTTTCTTTGCATAGAACCTTGGTATGGGATTGCGGATTTTGAAGATGCCGATGGTAAACTTGAACACAAAGAAGGGCTTATCTGTTTGAGCCCTGCAAAAACGTTTGAGGCAGACTACACCGTGGAGTTCTTCTAATTAATGGTTGAGGCAAGGTTAAACGTCCCTTTCCTTATTAAAATCAAAGATTCATTTGTTCCTTTAAGCTTCCCGCCTTACCTTTGTTTTGAATCAGTCTAAATAAATGGGCAAGGTGCAAAAAAGCGTTGCGGATTTAAAACCAGGGGAAAAAGGAACGGTCTGTTGCTTCAAAGATGAAATTATGTCTTTGAAATTTTTAGAAATGGGTTGCCTTCCGGGAAGTGAAGTAGAGTTGTCACACAAAGCACCATTTGGTGATCCTATTTGTATACGTGTTGGTGGTTATGCTTTATCTATGAGACTTAGAGAAGCTGCAACGATCATGTTAATGGATTAATTCTTCATGGCTCCTTCGACACTCTTAAAGGCGGCACTCATAGGAAATCCTAATTCGGGAAAGACCTCTTTGTTCAATCAGTTGACTGGATTGAATCAAAAAATTGGAAATTTTCCCGGTGTAACAGTAGATAAAAAAACAGGTATCAGCAAACTGACATCTTCACTACAAGCTGAGATCGTAGATTTACCGGGCACTTACAGCTTATATCCCAAATCGGCAGACGAACAGGTGGTCATGGATTATTTGTTTGATGCCTTCCTCAAAGGAGCGCCTGATTTTTTAATTGTAGTCATTGATGCTTCTACGCTAGAGCGAAATCTACTTCTCTTTACACAAGTTCGAGATCTTGGCTTTCCAGTTGTACTGGCACTGAACATGCTGGATCTGGCAGAAAGAGATGGGAAAAAAATTGACATCAATAAACTCATTGGCAAACTAAATGTTCCTGTAGTTCCGGTTAATGCACGTACCGGAGAAGGCATAGAACAAATTAAGTTTGCCATGGCTTGTCCGGTTCACAATCCTCCGGAACGTTACCTGAAACCTTCAGAACTCTCGCCTGGCGTAGTATCTGCCATCAAGGAACACATGAAGATGGATAACGATTACATGGCGCTTTTACTGGCGCATCAATACGAAGGCATGCTGAGTTTAAGTGAATACGATAAAGCAGCTATACATGCTATTGTCAAAGACAACCAGTTTCAATCTACCAGCACACAATCTTCAGAGACATTAAAACGATATGATCTCATTCGTGGGATCATTAAGGATACTATTTCCACTCCTGTTGTCTCATCCGATAAAGCACGTTGGTCCGAACGCATCGATAAAATTCTTACACACAAAGTATATGGCTTCGCTTTATTCTTTGTCGTTTTGTTTGTGATGTTTCAAGCCATCTTTGCCTGGGCTCAATACCCGATGGATCTCATCGATGGACTAATGAGTTTTCTGAAAAACATCGTGAAAGATATTTTACCTCCCGGCTCATTGACGGATTTATTAACGGAAGGATTGATTGCAGGACTTGGTGGTGTGTTGATCTTTATTCCTCAGATTGCCATCCTGTTTGGATTCATCGCGGTGCTAGAAGAAACAGGGTACATGTCGCGTGTCATGTACATCATGGACAAAGTGATGCGACAGTTTGGTCTAAGTGGTAAAAGTGTTGTTCCTCTTATATCTGGGGTGGCCTGTGCTGTTCCGGCCATCATGGCCACACGAAGTATTGACAATTGGAAAGAGCGATTGATCACCATTTTTGTTACACCGTTCATGAGTTGTTCGGCACGTATACCAGTATACACGGTGTTGATTGCTTTAGTGATTCCGCAAAAACCAATACTTGG
This sequence comes from Chitinophagaceae bacterium, assembly GCA_028288365.1. Taxonomy (GTDB): domain Bacteria; phylum Bacteroidota; class Bacteroidia; order Cytophagales; family Cytophagaceae; genus JACMQM01. Next base: position 13,183 of record JAQBNU010000078.1, read on the forward strand.
TGTATTCAATTTGCAAGGTGTGGTGATGATGGGTTTATACCTGTTGGGTTTTATTGCTGCCATCTTATCGGCGTTGGTGCTGCATTGGATTTTGCGTTCCAAAGAACGTGGTTATTTCATCATGGAACTTCCCACCTACAAAATGCCACGTTGGAAGAATGTTGGATTGGCCATTATTGAAAAAGTAAAAACGTTTGTGTTCGAAGCAGGAAAAGTAATCCTGGCTATATCCATTGTGCTATGGGTGCTTGCAACGTATGGTCCTAAAAAAGGAATGGAAGAAACGACGCAAGCAGCAGAACAGGAAGCGAAAGTCAAACACTATACTCCTTCTGAAACGGAAAATTTTATCGCCTCAAAAAAACTGGAAGCTTCTTATGCAGGTCATTTTGGTAAGCTGATTGAACCCACCATTAAGCCGTTGGGTTTTGATTGGAAAATAGGTATTGCGTTGATCACCTCTTTTGCAGCAAGAGAAGTTTTTATCGGTACCATGGCGACTATATACAGCATAGGAGATCAAGCGGAAGAATCGGAAACAGTCGTGCAAAAAATGAGAAGTGAAAAAGATCCTGAAACGGGACAGGCATTTTATAATGTGGCTCGCTCTTTATCGCTGCTTGTATTTTATGTGTTTGCTATGCAGTGCATGAGTACACTGGCTGTCGTATACCGTGAGACAAAAAGCTGGAAGTGGCCCATCATACAATTTATGTTCATGACGGCAGTTGCTTATCTGTCCAGCTTTGCTGTATACTCATTTTTTAAGTAGAGAAAGTCTATTTAAAATGTCCTCCATATAATCGGCTTGCAATTCCTGAATTTCTGTCAACCGTTTATTTTGATGAATGATGAGGTGGTCCATTTTTTCGTCCAACAAACGAATCTCCAATTCTGCTTTTAAATTAATTTGATAGTCGTGTTGATTGCGTAAACGGTCTTTTTCTTCTTGCCGGTTTTGACTCATCATGATGATCGGCGCTTGAATAGAGGCTAGGCAAGACAAGATCAAATTGAGTAGAATAAAAGGGAAAGGATCAAAAGGATTTATTAATAGAGCATACACATTGAATAAGATCCAGACCAGCATGAAGGCGAAAAAAGAAATGATGAAAGACCAACTGCCTCCAAACATCGCTACTTTATCTGCCAGCCGCTGTCCCAGGGTGAGGTTCTTATCGGCCGTTTCTTCAATGTTGTCGGATATGAGTTCCTGATTGGTAATGGATTTTACGACTTCCGTTTCCAAAGAGTCAAGTTCACCTACTTCTTGTTTAATGAGTTGCTCGATGTATTTTTTTCTATACTTGTTCATGTCTTCGATCGACACGTAACTGTTTTCATTAAAATCAGGATACTCTTTTTTGATGAGGTCAAATACTTTATCTCGGATAAAACTTCCTTTGTATGCTTCATCTGAATCGATGGGTTTGCCGGTGAAATCAAGGACTGTTTTTTTCATGGTTGAGAGGTATTGAAGAAACAAGTTAGTTTATTCTAAAGAATTTAAATATGGCATATAGGCATGTTATAATAATCATTGTCGCAAAATGGTAAAAGCTCATGGTAGATAAACACTCGCTTTTAGTCTATTTTTCAACGCCGTTTGTATATTATTCAAAGAGCAGAATAAAGATAGGCTTATATTGAATTGCTTTAATAGACTAATCGCGAGAAATAATGTCTACTCCAAAAGTTTCCGTCATCATTATTACATACAACGAAGAAGACAACATCAACAATTGTCTTTCCTCCGTTCAATGGGCCAATGAGGTCATTGTAGTGGATAGCCATAGCAAAGACAATACAGTCAGCATTGCCCAGCGTTACAACAATTGTAAAGTGATCAGTGCAACATGGAAAGGATTTGTTCCTGCCAAACAAATTGCTTTGGAACATACAACAAACAATTGGGTGCTTTGGATCGATGCAGATGAAATGGTAACCAAAGAGCTTCAATATGAAATCTCGTATTTGCTTAAAACGGAATCAAGGTTTATTGCTTTTGACATGCCACGCAGAACTTTTTTTATGGGTCAGTGGATCAAGCCATGGTATCCGGGTAGAGTGACTCGTTTGTTTGACAAACGATTTTGCAAATTCAATAAAAACATTCTGCATGAAAGTGTAGAAGTAAGAGATATTTATCGTTTGGGCCATTTACATTCGGATCTATTGCATTACAGTTATAATTCGCTGACGCAATATTTCGGTAAGATGAATACTTATGGTAAATACGGCGCAGAAGAAATGATGAGAACGGGAAAAAAATTTCAATCCTGGAAATTGGTTCTCAATCCCCTCTCGACATTTATACAATTTTATATTTTCAAAAAAGGCTTCTTATTGGGTAAGTCTGGATTGATTCTGGCGGTAGGTAGTGCTTATTCTAATTTTATCAAGTACGCTAACTTTTATTATCTGGTGAAAGACAAAGACTTTTAAATGGTGATTGATTACAAATGAAAAAACGACTGTCGGTATCTGGCAGTCGTTTTTGTTTTATAGAGCATAAAGGAAAATTAAATTAAAGCATCGTATAACACTTCCAGCGTATGCTGAGCTACACGACCCGTACCGTCTTTGATTTGGTGACGACAGCTTGTGCCAGGTGCAGCAATTATCGTATCTGCATTGCTGTTGCGCACAGCAGGGAACAATATCAATTCGCCTACTTTCATAGATACATCAAAGTGTTCCGCTTCGTATCCGAAACTTCCGGCCATTCCACAACAGCCTGAAGGAATCACCTCCACTTTGTAATTGGAAGGAATAGAAAGCAACTTCTGAGAAAAGCTTACAGAAGACAAAGCCTTCTGGTGACAGTGTCCATGCAACTTTACTGTTTTGGTAGCTGTGGTAAATGCGGTTGCTTTTATTCTTCCGGCGTCGATTTCATTGGCAATGAACTCATCGATAAGGAAACAGCTTTTTGCCAACGTACGTGCATTCTCCTGTTCTGATTTTTCTACCAATACAGGATACTCGTCTCTGAAACCCAGGATAGCAGAAGGTTCTATGCCAATCAGTGGTTTGTTTGGGCCGATGATGTTTTTGAACGTAGCAACATTTGCCTGCGCGATTTTTTGCGCTTTCTTCACTAATCCTTTAGATAAGAACGTGCGTCCGCTTTCCTGGTGCTCTACCAATTCTACACCATAACCCAAACGAGTCAAGAGGCGTATGGCTTTTTCGCCAATGTGTGCTTCGTTGTAATTGGTGTATTCATCACAAAACAACACCACCGTAGATATTGGATTTTTAGGTTGCAGATCCTTCAAGTTTTTTGCTGCCCACGAACGCAAGGTACGTTTACTCATGGCCGGCAAAGGTCTTGCTGTTGCTATACCCAACGCTTTTTTCAACAAAGTTCCTGTCACCGCATTCTTCATGACAAAGTTTGCTAAGCCCGGCCAGTTGCTGTTGATAGCGTTGGCTTGTGTGAAATGTGCAATGGCCCATGAACGGAACGGAATTCCGTTGCTTTCATAATATTGTTGTTGAAACTCTGCTTTAAGCTTCGTTACGTCCACATTGGAAGGACATTCAGAGCGACAGCCTTTGCAAGACAAGCAAAGATCCATGACCTCTTTTATTTCTTTGTGGTCAAACTTATTGACTTTGGTAGAACGTGTCAGAAATTCACGCAAGATGTTAGCTCTTGCACGTGTGGTGTCTTTTTCGTTTCGCGTGGCCATGTAACTTGGACACATCGTTCCTCCAATGATATGAGACTTGCGGCAATCACCTGCTCCGTTGCATTGCTCTGCCATACGAACGATGCCCAGAGAAGAAGAGAAATCAAACGTTGTTTTGATATCTGGTGTTACCTGATTAGGCTCATAACGTAGGAACTGATTCATCGGTGCGGCGTTGACAATCTTACCAGGGTTCAGAATATGATTTGGATCCCAATTGGTTTTCAGGTCTACGATCAACTGGTAATTTTTCTCACCGATCATCTTTTTGATGAAAGGGGCACGTACTCTACCGTCGCCGTGTTCACCGCTGAGAGAGCCGTTGTATTTTTTAACTAGCGTAGCTACTTCATCTGTAATCGTAAAGAAAAGATCGCGGTCTTTTTGTGTCTTCAAATCCAGCACCGGACGCAAATGTATTTCTCCGTCACCGATGTGTGCGTAGAACACGCATTGCAGGTTGTATTTGTTAAGGATCGCTTGAAACTCATCGATGTATGCCGGTTGATCTTGTGGATCTACAGCAGTATCTTCAATACACGGAACTCCTTTACGATCACCGGGAACGTTACTCAACAAGCCTAGTCCTGCTTTACGCAATGACCATACTTTGTTGATGTCGTTTCCAAAGAGAACAGGAAAATGATAACCGTAACCGTTCGCACGCATCTCGGCTTCCATTTCAGTGGTCAGCTTTGTTAACTCTTCTTTTGATTGACGCGCAAACTCCACAACCATCAAGGCTGCTGGATCCCCTTGTACAAAGAAACGATTTTTAGATTGTTCGATGTTGCTCTTGGTACATTGTAAAATGACATCATCGAGCAATTCGACCGCACCTGGTTTATACTTCAGTGCAATGATATTTGCTCTTGTTGCTTCAGCAATGCTATTGAGATGTACGGCAACGACTGCTTTTTCTTTTGGAGGAAGATCAATCAGGTTGAGTTTGATCTCATCCATGAACATCAATGTTCCTTCAGAACCAGTAATCAATTTGCAAAAGTTGAAATGCTCTTCCGTTGTTGCGAACGGTTGTGTTTCTAACAACTCATCGATGGCATAACCAGTATTTCTTCGTCTGATAGACCGCTTAGGAAATTCTTTACGAATTTCTGCTGCACGAGCAGCATCAGACAAAACGTTTTTTGTATAGTTGTAAAGCTTGCTCTCTAAGCTTGTTCCCTGGCATTTCGCATCGAACTCTTCGGGACTTAAATCATGAAAGTGCACGTAACTACCATCGCTTAAAAACCCTTTGATTTCTAAGACATGATCGCGCGTTGTTCCATAAATCACAGAATGCGAACCGCAAGAGTTATTACCTACCATTCCGCCAATCATGCAACGGTTTGAGGTGGACGTTTCCGGTGCAAAGAAAAGGCCGTGAGGCTCCAGTAATTTATTCAACTCGTCTAATACAATGCCTGGCTGTACGCGGATCCATTTCTCGGCTACATTCAGTTCTAGGATATTGGTAAAGTATTTAGAAACGTCTACGACGATACCTTTACCTACTACTTGTCCGGCAAGCGAAGTGCCCGCTGTACGAGGGATGAGAGAGGTTTTATATTTATTGGCAAACGAAATGAGCTTGGAGATATCGGACGAAGATTTTGGTCTTGCAACGGCCAGTGGAAGTTCTCGATAAGCTGATGCATCGGTGGCATACAGCGTGCGAAGGGTGGTGTCGGTAAACAAATCCCCCTCCAGCTCTTTTTTCAGTAATTCTAGTTGTGCCAACATGTAAATTAGGAATCTGAAATTGGGTGAATAAATGTGAGACAAAATTACATCGAATTGTTGTGAAAAGAGCACTCTTTACCGAAAAAAGGTATGTACTGTTGCTTTCACTTGTTATATTAGTCCTTGAAACACTTTGCCTGTTTCTACGTAAGAAAATGATTATGAGAATCAAAATCGGCGGACTCGTCCTCTTCTTAACCCTTTTTTTATCATCCCTGTTCCTAAAGGCTCAAACTAAATCGTTTGGATTAAAGCTAAATCCAGGCTTGGGTTTTATGCGTTCTTCGCATTTGAAACGGGCGGCACATGAAATTCAATCCAATTATCCGGGTATAGACAAATATGATGTCCGCGCTAAAGCAGGCTTCCAATTTGGGCTTGGTGGATTTTTCCAATACGAAATCAATGAAAAATTCACCGTACTTACTGATCCAACGTTTAATTATTTCAGATCTAGCTTTACACAAAATTACGTTGGTCAGGAATCTGTTTCCGGTGGCCAGGATCAACAGGTAACGATACGATCTACGGCAAAAGTGAATTACTTTTATGCGAATATCCCGATCATGGTCAAGTATGAAATCTTACCGTATCAGCGGGTGTTTTTTTCCGGAGGATTTTCGGTGAACATCAATGGGAAAGCGAAGGTGGTAGCGGATGAAGATTCTGTAACCAATGTTTATTCTGGAGGAGAAATAGATCATACGACAGTAAAGAATATCAGTAGCAAAGCGACGATTGATAAGTTTTCACCGGTGTCGGTAAATCTGAATCTTGGTATAGGAAAAAGTTTTTTGATGGGAAGGTACTATAACCTGGACATTGAATTGAGGTATCAGTTTCCTCTTACGTCATCGAGCTTTTATACTACAGATCAGCAATACCAATCCACGACAGCTCTCAACGGTGTCTTTGGACAATCAGGGAAACAATCTGTAGAAGCATCATCCGGCAAGGCTCTCAACAATTTTCGCTCAAGTGTGATCAGCTTAGCTATCAGATATATACTCTGGTCTAAATAACCTTTTTTGCATTTTTTATTCGATCTCAAAACACAGATTTGATCCAGATTTTTCTAATAAGTTTGGTCATAAAGAGTTTAAAAGATCATAATGACAACAAACCAGGAAACACTTAAAGATGGTCTTGAAGAATTAAAGCAAAACTGGAAGCAGGATATGCTTTCGGGTTTTTTGGTATTCCTCATCGCTTTACCCCTGTGTTTAGGTATTTCTCTTGCTAGTGGTTTTCCTCCCATTGCAGGTATTTTCACCGCCATCATCGGTGGCATCTTAGTTTCTTTTATTGGTGGCGCTAATGTGGCCATCAAAGGTCCTGCTGTAGGCCTTATCGTTATTGCTATTGGTGCTGTGACCGAATTAGGCGCAGGTAGCACAGATCCTATGCATGGATACAAACTGGCTCTTGCAACAGTTGTCATTTCAGGTATTTTGCAGACATTGCTTGGTATTCTCAGAGCTGGATCATTGAGTGATTTCTTTCCTACATCTGCCGTACACGGTATGCTTTCTTCCATTGGCATCATCATCGTAGCAAAACAAATTCATGTGGCACTTGGTGTGAAGCCAGAAGCCAAGGGACCTCTTGGATTGTTGGCTGAAATACCTCACAGCATCATGCATATGAATCCTGAAGTGGCGATCATTGGTGTTGTGAGTTTAATCATTTTGTTTACTCTTCCTCAGATCAAAAACAAATACGTAAAAATGATACCAGCTCCCATGCTTGTGGTGTTATTTGCTGTTCCGCTAGGCATTTATTTTGATCTTCAAAATGTACATAAATACATGTTTAATGGCAGCGAGTTTGAAATAGGCCCCAATTTTTTAGTGACGTTGCCGGAAAATATTTTGGAGGGTATTCAATCACCTGACTGGAGTGCGATTGGTACTTGGGTAACCTGGAAATACGTCATCATGTTCACGTTGGTAGGAAGTTTAGAATCTGTTTTAAGTAGTAAGACGATAGACATTTTAGATCCATACAAGAGAAAATCAAAAACAAACAAAGACTTGATGGGTGTGGGTATCGGTAACACACTGGCGGGTTTAATCGGAGGACTGCCGATGATTTCTGAAATTGTACGCAGCTCTGCTAATATCAACAATGGTGGTAAGACCAAATGGTCCAACTTTTTCCATGGTTGTTTTTTATTGTTGTTTGTTGCCTTATTGCCAGGCACCATTCATCAAATACCTTTAGCGGCGTTGGGTGCAATGCTTATCTTCACAGGATATAGATTAGCTTCTCCCAAAGTATTCAAGGAAACATTGAATGTGGGTAAAGGGCAGTTGACGGTATTCGTCTTCACGATGTTGGTAACGCTCTTCACTGACTTGATCATCGGTATTGCTGCCGGTATTGCGATGGAGCTTTTCTTACAATTAATGAATGGCGCTAAAATCCAATACTTGTTCAGTTCCAATGTAAGTGTGCATTCAAAAGATAAAAATGAACACACGTTAACTGTAAATGGTGTACTAACCTTTAGCAATTATTTAGGGTTAAAGAAAAAATTAGATCAGTTTACAACCAAAGATCGTCTTCAATTGGATTTGTCAAATGTGGAGTACATGGATCATACGGTGATGGAACATCTTCATCATTTGGGAGAAGACTACCACAGAGACGGAGGAGAATTGAAAGTAGTAGGCGCAGATAAGTTGATACCGATGTCTGCTCATCCGTTGGCAGACCGTTCATTGACACATGGAGATTCAATGACGTCAGAAAGTTCTTCGAACCGAGAAGTTCAGATGAAAGCATTGGCTTCACAACTGGGTTTTGCTTACAAAGATTTTCATAAAAATATCAGTTCCAATTATGGAAAACTAAGTCCTGCTCACAAAGTAATCAAATATGAAGGGAACGTTTTGAGTAAAGAAATAGACGGATTGAGCTATGTAGTATCGGATCTTTCTATTGTATCGGGTGGAGATTTTAAAGCGGGAGTTAGCAATGTTACCGTGTTATCGGTCTCTAATCTTCGTTTTGGTATTCCATTGTTTACCATGAAAGAAGAGAATTTTTTTGAAAGTGCTTTTCTAACAGACATTGATTTTGAAGATTATCCCAAGTTTTCGAAAACATATAAGTTAAATGGTTTCAGCGAGGCACAAGTGAGAGAATTCTTCACAGAAAAATTGATTACGTATTTTGAAGATCAGGCTATCTATAGTTTGGAAAGTTTAGGATCTGAAATTATCATTTATAGACCTACTGCTAAAGTCGCCTCTCCCCAAGAGATTAAAGAGATGTATGTCTTTGCGAAGGGACTAACGGAAGTCATCGCTAAAAATTAATTCTCATTATCTATCAATAGTTCGAAGGCCTGTCTTTAAAACAGGCCTTTCTTTTTTACAACCTACTTTTCTTATCTTCGCTCTAAGATATTCAGTTCATGATAACAACAGTACGAATCGGAGGAGTTCCGGAACACTTTAATTATCCATGGCATAAAGCGATGGAAGAAGGAAAATTTCATCAGCATGATCTGGCATTGCAATGGGCCGATTATCCTGGTGGTACGGGTGCATTGGTCCAGGACCTGACAGATAAAAAATTAGACATGGCTGTACTTCTTACCGAAGGCGCGGTAGCAGCGATCTCTAAGGGTTGCCCGGCTCAGCTGTTGCATTTCACGGTCAGGAGTCCTTTGTTTTGGGGCATTCATACCGGTGCGAATTCTACTCTGTATAGGCTACAGGATATACCAGGCAAAACATTTGCCATCAGCAGATTTGGTTCAGGCTCTCATTTGATGGCTATCGTACAAGCTATGTTAAATGGATGGCCACTGGATCATATGCAATGGTTGGAGGTGAAAAATCTGGATGGCGCAAAAAAAGCGCTGGTAGAAAATAAAGCAGATGTTTTTTTATGGGAGCGTTTCATGACCAAACCTTTGGTAGATGAAGGAGCGTTGCGATTGTTGGGATTACTCCCTACTCCCTGGCCTTCCTTTGTATTGGCGGTACACCGTGATTTTCTACAGGCGTATCCTGAAGCAGTAAAACACATTACGTACGAACTTCTTGCTATGCAAAAACAAATTAAAGAAGATCAGACGCTTGCTATAAAACTATCGGAGCGATATGGTTTGCAACATGCAGATGTATTGACTTGGCTTGACCAGACGGTATGGGAAGACCAAGCTGTTTTATCAGAAAAAGAAATTGACGGTATAAGCCAATCGTTGGTAAAGGCCGGAATTCTCACAGATGCGGTACCGGCAAAGGAGTTGATACATCGATCTTTCTAGGACATAAAAAAACCTTTTCTGCTGTAGGCAGAAAAGGTATATGAGGTAATGATATGTATTTGTTATTAGTAGCTATAAGGAGATACCATGATGTACTGACCAAGCAATACCATCAATGATCCGATCACAATCACGATTGCAAATTTTGATTGTTGAGATTTTTTAGCTTTGCCATCAGCGTCTACCATAACGCTAGGTAAGGAAAGCATACAACCACCATAACAACCAATTAGAAAGCCAACGATAATCAATATTTCTCCCATAGTGTTCAGTTTTTTATATTGTGCGAATATAATTTACTCTTTTTAAGAAAGCT
>JAQBNU010000148.1 GCA_028288365.1 Chitinophagaceae bacterium
ACACCAGTAAAAAAGGGAAGCCAGCCAAAAAGTCCCTTTTGATAAGCGGCCGTTAAAAGTAAACAGTAGATAACTTACAGGTAGTTTTTGTTTAAGGCGCATAGATTGTATAAGGGCATTTATGAAACTAAGATATACTTATTCAGGCATAATATTCGAAGATTGCGTTTCAGATATCTTATAATTTTCCAATGTTTTCCGTAACTGAGCTTTCAATTGCTTAACTAATATCCTTGGCCTAAGCACTTTCATTTTTGAACCAAATCCTAATAGTTCCCGCTCCAGTTCGAAGTTAATAATCACCTTGATACTGAAAACTTTACCACCATTTTCTTCACCTAATAATTTTTGAGTATGATGCAGCGGCTTGGTTATTACATAAGGTGCGTTAGCACTATCAATCCAGAAAACTACTTCACAATCACGTTGTCCAGGGGATTTGGTAACGCCAATAACATCATTGTAATATGTAGCCAGGTCTATAATTCTATTCTCCCTGTATTTTTCATCATGTTCTTCTATGGATTGTATCCGATCAAGTGCAAGATTTAACAGATGTCCTCTGTTTTTATGCGGTACTCCCAAAACAAACCAGCGGTTCCGGTATTCCTTCAACAAATAGGCGCTAAAACAAAACGTACTGGCTTCCCGTGCCTTGAAAGATTGGTACGTTAGGCAAAGGGTTTTCTTAGCCACAATAGCTTTACGGATACCTTCAATATATTCCAACCCTTTCAGGTTATCATTTTTTTCAAAGTCGATCACCGGTGTGCTATGTGTTTTTTGCGAATAGATCTTATCCTCCAGCTTACTTACCATTTCGTTCAGATCGGTAAAATGGTTAAAGCCTTTAAACTGCTTCAACAAACTGGATACCTCACTTAAAACCTGCATATCCTGCTGACTGATTGGACTGTTGGTTATGCTATAATTTTTTTCGGCGTATGTATAATATTTCCGGTCAACAACAACAATTGGGGCCTCATAACCCAATTTGTTACTGCGCATCATTTCAATATCAGCTTGTACAGATCTACGGCTTACGCCTTTATCAATACCTTCAAACTCATATAAAGCGTCCGAGCAAGCATTTATTAAATCGTCTAATGTCCATTTTTTATAACGATTCTGCAGGCAATTATCAATGGTACGGTAACGGACGAGGGCGTTGCGATTAACAGGCATCGAAAAATATTTTAATAAATATGGCAATTATTTTTTACTGCGCAAAAAGACCGCGCACTTGCCATTCACCTTTGTAGTGTTGTAAGCGTGCATTGCTAATAAAGAGGTTATTGCACGCCGCATTGAGAAGTATAATTACCTTAACCATTCAATACTTAAACTGATGTTACTAACTATATCCACCACGCATTTCCCTGCCAATGATCTGAGTTATTTATTGCACAAGCATCCTGGTAAAATACAATCTGTTGATCTATCTGCTGGAAAAGCGCATATATTTTATCCGGAAGTAAGTGATAAAAAATGCACTGCCGCCTTGTTGCTGGATATTGATCCGGTGGGATTGGTAAGAAGCGCGGGACCAAAAGGCAACGATTTTGCTTTGGAACAATACGTGAACGACCGGCCCTATGTGTCCAGTTCATTTATGAGCGCCGCTATTGCGAAAGCTTATTCTTCAGCCCTCAACGGCAGATGCAAGGATAAGCCGGAACTGGTAGATGTAATCATGCCATTTACAGTTAAATTATCTGTGTTGCCGGTAAAGGGTGGCGACGCTGTTTTGAGATCATTATTCGAACCACTGGGCTACCATATCAGCGCCATGCAACATCCGCTTGATACTACTTTTCCTGAATGGGGCTATAGCCGGTATTTTACAGTAGAGTTAAGCAACAAGCTTACCTTACAGCAACTGCTTTCACATTTGTATGTGCAGATACCAGTTTGCGATAACGACAAGCACTACTGGGTGAATCAGGAAGAAGTTGAAAAGTTACTGGCCAAAGGCAGGGATTGGCTGGAGACACATCCCGCTAAAGAAATAATCGTCCGCAGGTATTTAAAAAATCAACGGTGGCTGGCTAATCAGGCTTTGGGTGTATTGTTGAGCAAGAATGAGATTGAAGAAGCGGTAGAAAATGAAATAACGATAGAACCAGCAGCCGATATTGAAGAGCCGCAATTACGCATACACGAATTACGCTTACAAGCCGCTAAAGATGAGTTATTGTTGGCTGGCGCTAAACGGGTAGCCGATTTGGGTTGCGGCGAAGGTAAACTGATAAAGCTTTTACTGGCCGAGAAACAATTTGAATTTGTTTTAGGCATGGACGTAAGTTATCGTTCGCTTGAAATCGCAAAGGAAAGATTGAAGCTGGAACGCATGCCGGAAAGGCAATTGCAAAGGATACAGTTGATTCAAGGCTCTTTAACTTACCGGGACAAAAGACTGGAAGGCTTTGATGGGGCTGCACTGGTAGAGGTTATAGAACACCTGGATGAGCCGCGGCTGGCTGCGCTCGAAAGATCGGTATTCGAATTTGCAAAACCAGGTGTTGTAGTCATCACTACGCCAAACGCAGAATACAATGTACGTTTTGCAGATTATCAGGAAGGGAAAATGCGCCATAACGACCATCGCTTTGAATGGACAAGAAAAGAATTTGAAAGCTGGTGTACTGATCTGGCTGTAAAATATAGTTATAACGTGATTTTTA
>JAQBNU010000100.1 GCA_028288365.1 Chitinophagaceae bacterium
AAAAATAACCAGTCTATTTTCCAGACAAAGGAAGATAGAGCGTAAATGTAGTGCCTTTGCCTAGTTCGCTGCTTACTTCAATGCTTCCTCCATTTTTATCCATGAATTCTTTACTCAATACCAATCCAAGGCCTGTACCTTTTTCATTGAGAGTTCCCAATGATTTTTTACGGCGGTCAATGTTGAAAATATTTTGAAGTGCTTCAGTACTCATGCCGACTCCGGTATCGCTTATGGTTACTCGCAAGCGATTGCCTGACACTGCACTCGCTACGTGAATGCTTCCTCTCGAATCAGTAAATTTTAGTGCGTTGTGTATGATGTTGCGCAACACAAAATTCAGCATGTTGGTATCACCATACAACATTACATCACAATTGTCAGTTGGTGCTTTCAAGGAAATAGCTTTTTTCTCAGCGATGGGTTCGTAAATCTGAAGATTAGATTCGATGAATTCTCTGCACTGAATTTCCTGAGGATTAAATTCCATTAAACCACTTTGGCTCATTGCCCATTTCAATAAGTTATCCAATAACTGATTGAGGTTGTGCAAAGAGTCGTTCATCTTTTTACCTAAATCAGAAATCTCTTCCAGGGTAAATGCATCCGGATTAGTCGCCAGAAGCTCCGTGAATCCTTTGATAGAAGCGATTGGACTTTTTAGATCGTGCGCAACAATGGAAAACAATTTGTCTTTTGCCGCGTTTGTTTTTTCTAAAAATTCCTGGCTCTGCGACAGATCCACATTTGTCTTAATGAGAGAAGTGTTTTCTTTTTGCAATGTTTCAGAGACTCTTTTCTTGTTTTGGTATTTTCTAAACAGGAAAATGATCATCAAAGAGGTCAATACAAAAGCAAGGATCATACTGATCAGCAACTGATCATTTTTCTTATCCAGTATATTGGAGAGCTCGGCTCTTTTTTGCGAAAGAAGAAGTTCCTGTTCTTTTATTTTAAGATTCAATTGAGACGTTGCCGCCGCTACCGCTGCCTTTTTTTCTTCCAGGTAAATAGAATCTTTCATCAGGATGTATGAGTCGTACATCCCCAATGCTTCCTTGTAGTTTTTCTTGATGCTTAGGATCTGAGACATCCCCTTATAACTTTCCATAAGGGAAAGTTTGTAGTTGTATTTCTGACTGATGTCTAAGGAACGTAAAAAAGATTTCTCAGCATCTTCATACCGTTTGAGATTGAGCTGTACGTGACCCAAAGAAGCTAGTGTAGAAGCCAATCCTTCGTAATCTTCGTTGCTTTCAAAGATCACTAAAGATTCTTCAAGGAGCTGTAAGGCCTTGGTAAAATCACCGATATCATCATAGGCTTTTCCTAAATCTGCCATGCCTTTTGCAGATTCTTTTTTAGCGCCTGTGGTTTCAAATGTTTTGGAGGCTTTGATCAGACTTTCCTTTGACTCTTCAACACGACCGGTTTTATAGTAGGTGTTGCCTATATTAACATGGGCATTCGCTACTTCCACCTGATCTCCCAAGTCTTCATAAAACTTAAGTGCCTGGTTATAATAACTGATTGATTTATCAAACTTCTTAAGGTATTGACAAATATGTCCGGCCTGATTGTAAAGATTGGCCGTGCGTTTTTTTTGCGTGAGGTGATCGTTGTAGTGAATGGCCTGAGTAATGCTTTCCAATGCATTGTCGTATTTCTCTTCTTCCACTTGCACCAGAGAAAGGGCCTCATAAATGACACTGGTCAGAGAGTCGTAGCCATCGTCAATAGAATGTTGCAGGACTTTGCGAAGGGCGCTTTTCTTTTTGCCCGCTTCTTTATAGGCAATGACTAAATCTTGTTTTTGAGATTCGGTAATAGAGGAGGATTGTTCGCTGTCTTCTTTTGATTTTTTCTTCAAAAGGTTTTGTGCAGTTCCTACCGAAGCAAGACTGAAGATCAGAAACACACAAAACAACAACAACCGCATAACTACTTATTCTCCCTCTTGATTTATTGTACTAAAAGGTATACGAATATGATTTAATAAAGATTTACTTTCCCTGCTAAGATACCCTAAACTTTTGATTTTCTGCGAATTCCTTCGCAAAGTAAGTAATGATGATCTTGGCTCCGGCTCTTTTTATAGCTAAAAGACTTTCATCTCTTACCTTGTCGTTGTCAAGCCAGCCTTTACTTGCCGCTGCCTTGATCATAGCGTATTCTCCGCTGACCTGGTAAGCAACAATGGGTAATTCAAATTCATCATAGAGCATCTTGATGATGTCAAGGTAAGCACCGGCAGGTTTTACCATGAGCATATCGGCTCCTTCCGCAAAGTCCAATTCTCCTTCCAGCAAGGCTTCCGTGCTGTTGGCAGGATCCATTTGATATGTTTTTTTGTCACCAGATTTCGGTGCAGATTCCAATGCATCACGGAAGGGTCCATAAAAAGCACTAGCGTATTTCGCTGTGTAAGACATGATGGATACACGTTCAAAGCCATGTTGATCCAGTGAATCACGCAAATAGCCCACGCGTCCGTCCATCATATCAGATGGTCCGATGATATCAGCACCTGCTACAGCTTGTGCAATGGCCATCTTACTGAGTACCTCAAGTGTTTCATCGTTCAGGATTTCACCGTCTTGTACGATGCCGTCGTGTCCATCAGAACTATAGGGATCCATGGCTACATCTGTAATCAGGCAACATTCCGGATAAGCGGACTTGATGGCTCTGATGCTTTGGATGTAAGTAGAATTGGGATTATAGCTTTCCGTAGCCAGCGAATCTTTTTGAGATTCGCTGACATGAGGAAATAAAATAAAAGTTTTCAATCCTAGAATCAGACAGCTTTCAATCTCTTTTAGTATAAGATCTTTGGATAGTCTGAATACACCAGGCATAGAAGATACTTCATGGCGAATGTTTTGTCCATCGGTTACAAACAAAGGGAATACCAGGTCACTGACGTTGACCCGATGTTCTCTTACCAGTGAACGAATCGCTTCAGACTTTCTATTTCTTCTTGGTCTTCTCATGAAAGAGTAAACTTAATATTATTCGAATGATTGTATGGTATATTCAATGATGTCACAGCATTCCTGTATTTGTGCTTCCGTGATGACTAAAGGAGGCGCAAAGCGAATGATGTCACCATGAGTCGGTTTGGCAAGCAATCCATTTTCTTTTAGGCGTACACACACATCCCACGCGGTCTTACCGTCTTTCGTAGGTTTGATGATGATGGCATTCAACAATCCTTTACCTCTTACTAGTGTTGCCAGCGAGCTTTTATTGACCAGTTGTTGCATGCGCTCGCGAAAGAGTTTGCCTAATCTGTCTGCATTCTCTGCCAGCTTTTCATTCTTGATGACTTCCAACGCTGCAACAGCTACCGCACAGGCCATAGGATTACCTCCAAATGTCGAACCGTGTTCACCTGGTTTAATGGTCAACATGATTTCATCATTCGTCAACACGGCAGATACCGGGTAAGTACCGCCTGATAAGGCTTTCCCAAGAATCAGCATGTCAGGATGAACGCCTTCATGATCGGAAGCCAAGAGTTTTCCGGTACGTCCAATGCCGGTCTGTATTTCATCCATCATCAGGATAACGTTGTGTTTTTTACACAGCTCTTGTGCGGCCTTCAGGTAACCTTCCTGAGGTACGTACACCCCTGCTTCTCCTTGTATAGGCTCTAGCCAGAGGCCACATACGTTGGGATTCTGCAAGGCATCTTCAAGCGCTTGTAGATTGTCATAAGGCACGATATGATATCCTGGCATAAAAGGACCGAAATTATTTCTGGCGTCCGGATCTGTAGAAGCAGAAATGATGCCTAACGTACGGCCATGGAAATTACGTTCCGCTGCTACAATCACAGCTCTGTCAGTAGGAATACCCTTTTTGGTATAGCCCCATTTTCTGGCCAGCTTGATCGCTGTTTCATTGGCTTCTGCTCCCGAATTCATCATCAGTACTTTGTCGTAACCGAAGTATTCGCACAGGTATTTTTCCGTTTCTCCCAACTTGTCGTTATAAAATGCCCTTGATGTCAAGGTCAGTGTATGTGCCTGTTCTGTGAAAGCCTTGATAATAGCGGGGTGACAATGCCCCTGGTTGACCGCACTATAGGCAGATAGGAAATCATAATAGCGTTTACCTTCCACATCCCAGAGAAATACGCCTTCTCCTTTAGCCAATACAACAGGCAAAGGGTGGTAATTGTGCGCGCCATACCGTTCTTCTAAAGCAATGTTCTTCTCCGTAGCATTCACTGTCTCAATCATCTTCGTAAAGTGTAATAAATTAAAATAGCCATTGGGGCAATTAGAGTGCAATTTACTAAAAAAAATAAGCCTTGAGGTATAATTGAACTCTTAAATAGAAGATTATAAGCAAATTCGCTCCCGGGATGGAGTAGGCTTTACCTGAATAATTCATAAAAATAAAGGATATAAGTTTGCGAATTCTATTTTCTTTGATGATATTTGCAACCCATTATTTATTTTGGAATACATAATTAATCGTTAAGAAGTCATGGCAAGAGTTTGTCAATTAACAGGAAAAAGAACAAGAGTAGGAAATAACGTTTCTCATGCTAACAACAGAACGAAACGTAAATTCTATCCTAATCTTCAAACAAAGAAGTTCTTCGTACCTGAAGAAAATGGTTGGATCACGTTGAAAGTATCGACTAAAGCCATCAAGACCATCAATAAAAAAGGTATTTCTGCAGTGTTGAGAGACGCTGGAGTTTTATTATAATATTACAATAGATAATCGCTGCAATCATGGCAAAAAAAGGAAATAGAGTACAGGTCATTCTAGAATGTACTGAACACAAGAATACTGGTCTTCCGGGCACTAGCCGTTACATTTCTACTAAAAATAGAAAGAACACAACGGAAAGATTAGAGTTGAAAAAATTCAACGCTGTTTTGAAAAAATATACTGTTCATAAAGAAATTAAATAGTTATGGCTAAGAAGGTAGTTGCAACTCTGAAGAGTACAGATCCGACCAAAGGTTTTGCGAAGATCATTAGAGCGATTAGATCTGATAAAACAGGTGCTTACACGTTCAAAGAAGAAATGGTTCCTGTAACGGAAGTTCAGGAAGCGTTAAAGAAATAATCTTACATTACTGTAAGTAAACGAAAAGTCCCTTTTGGGACTTTTTTTTGTAACCAAGGAAACGGTTTAGTTATGGGGTTATTCGATTTCTTTTCTAAAGAAAAAAAAGAATCACTGGACAAAGGACTAGCCCAAACCAGGGAAAGTTTTTTTGGAAAGCTGAGCAAAGCCGTTTTGGGTAAATCCAAAGTGGACGAGGAAGTATTGGATAATCTCGAGGAAGTTCTCGTTACTTCCGATGTAGGTATTGAAACGACTCTCAAGATTATTGCACGGATTGAAGCGCGTGTAGAGAATGATAAATACTCTGGCACGGCTGAACTGGATAAAATTCTGAAAGAAGAAATCGCAGCTTTACTAAAAGATGCGGACGCCACAGATCAAGGGGATTTCGATATTCCCAAAGTCAATGGTCCCTATGTGATGATGGTGGTGGGAGTCAATGGTGCAGGAAAGACGACAACGATTGGTAAACTCGCTACTCAATTTCACAAGCGTGGTAAGAAAGTAATACTGGGTGCAGGTGATACCTTCAGAGCGGCAGCAGTAGACCAATTGAAGCAATGGGGTGAGCGTGCAGGTGTACCTGTGGTCTCACACGGCATGAATACAGATCCGGCTTCTGTCGCGTTTGACGCGGTGAAACAGGCAGTAGAAATGAACGCAGACATTGTAATCATCGATACGGCAGGAAGATTGCACAACAAAGTAAACCTGATGAACGAGTTGACGAAAATCAAACGTGTCATTCAGAAATTTATACCGGATGCTCCACATGAAGTGTTGTTGGTGTTGGACGGCAGCACCGGACAAAATGCGTTGAACCAGGCAAAGGAATTTACCAAGGCAACAGAAGTGACAGCTCTGGCCATTACCAAATTAGATGGTACGGCAAAAGGTGGAGTAATTATTGGTATCTCGGATCAATTACAAATTCCGGTTAAGTATATTGGAGTAGGTGAAAAAACAGATGACATACAGGTTTTCAATAAACACGCCTTCGTGGAATCATTATTTAAACGTTAGTAGTTTACTCACTGCTTCGTTATTTTTTTTAATGGCATGCTCTTCTTCAAAAAAAGGAGGGAATGCTTCACGCAATGAAAAATTAATACCCATTACCATAGCAGAAGGCATCACCGGATCTATCATTTTCAAACAAGGTGAATTTGATCAGTCGGGAAAATTAAGCAGTGAAGAAGGCTTGTTGTACGGTGTAGAGCGCAAGGTTTATGTATACACGCAGACCAATATCCGCGCGGTAGACATAGCGGAAGGAGATTTTGTAAATAATGTCTACGAACAACTCATCGACTCTTTGCAATCGAATGCCGATGGGTTCTTTGAGAAAAAAATAAAAGCCGGTCAGTATTCACTTTTCATTTTGGAAAACAATCGACTGTATTCTAAAATGGATGAAAATGGATATTATTTTCCGGTAACTGTAAAAGCAGATTCTGTCTCTACCATAAAATTGGAGATTGATTATAAAGCGGTGTACTGATAAGTTTCAAATGAATATCAGAAGTGCTGCTATTCTTATGTTCGTTGAATATGAAAGCAAAAGGTAACAAGAAAGTAAAAGTAAATATTGTGACACTAGGTTGTTCTAAAAACCTGGTGGACTCTGAAAATATATTTACTCAACTTCGTGGCAACGGCATTGACGTGGCACACGAAGCCAACAATGATCAATCCAACGTGGTCATTGTCAATACCTGCGGCTTCATCGACAACGCGAAGCAGGAATCGATCGATACAATTTTGCGCTATGTAGACGCCAAAGAACAGGGCGTGATTGATAAGTTGTATGTGACAGGTTGCTTGTCGCACCGTTACAAAGATGAACTGGAAAAAGAAATGCCAATGGTAGATGCATTTTTTGGCACGAATGAATTGGCATCTTTATTAAAGCGTTTCAAAGCAGATTACAAACATGAATTGGTAGGTGAACGTTTCATCACTACACCCAAGCATTTTGCTTACATGAAAATTGCAGAAGGTTGTGACCGACCTTGTTCGTTCTGTGCTATTCCTTTGATGAGAGGAAAAAACGTTTCCCGTTCCATTGAAGAACTGGTGACAGAAGCAACGAATCATGTAAAGAATGGGACGAAAGAAGTCATCCTGATTGCGCAGGACCTTACGTATTATGGTCTCGACAATTATGGCACGAGAAGCCTTGCCGCCTTGCTGACTGCACTGTCTGATGTGAAAGGGCTAGAATGGATTCGTTTGCAGTATGCATATCCTTCTCAGTTCCCGATGGAAATTCTTTCCATCATGCGCGAGCGCGATAACATTTGCAACTATTTAGATATGCCTTTGCAGCATGCGTCAACAGAGATGTTAAAGATCATGCGTCGTGGTATCAGTCGTCACCGTACGGAAGAATTGTTGGCTACGATTCGAAAAGAAGTTCCGGGCATTGCAATCCGTACGACATTGATCGTAGGACATCCGGGAGAAACAGAAGAAGAATTCAGACAATTGTGTGACTTTGTGAAAGAGCAACGTTTCGATCGTCTTGGTGTTTTTCAATATTCGCACGAAGAAAATACGCATGCGTTTTCTATGGAAGACACTATTCCGGCAGAAGAAAAACAACGTCGTGCAGATGTCATCATGGAAATTCAGGAAGCCATTTCTACGGAACTCAATCAACTCAAAATCGGTAAAACGTATAACGTATTAATCGATCGCAAAGAAGGTGGATATTTCATTGGCCGTACAGAGCATGATTCACCGGAAGTTGATAATGAAGTACTGATCGAAGCAAAAGACGTTTATCTGCGTTTAGGCGATTTTGCAACTGTAGTGATTGATGATGCGACGGAGTTTGATTTGTATGGTAGTGTGGTAAGTTAGCAATGTGTTAAATACTTATTTTCCTTACCATCAATTTTAAGTACAAATCAATACATGCTTTCAGCAAAACAGGATTGATATCTCCTGTATAAGAGTTGTCATTTTTAAACGGCTCTAAATGTTCGAGAGAGATGGGAAGCTTTAAAAAATCCGACAAGGCGCAAATCGTTTTCTTCGGTTCGTGTAGAAAATCTTCGTACTGTAAAAGTATTCTGTTCGGATCGTCTTCCAGATTTAATATCATTGTATAGTAGTTGATCCAGGTGTGCAACCAATAATCCATGGAAGCAGGGTCAAGTTCTTTTGGAATAGCGGTGTGTAAAAATTGAAAATGTTTCAGGTTACGGCCAAACTCATGATGCCCCAGCCAGTTCATGTATTCCAGCGTAAAGGGATCTTCACTTTGTAAAGCAGAGAAACGTTCGTGTTGTTTGAATAAAGAATAGGCATGTTCTACTGGATGCCTGAAAATAAAGATCACTTTGAATTCTTTATTCCACGTGCGTAAAGATCGATAACGCAAAATAAAATTGTTGTTCTTGGCAAGGTAAGTCGTCGTTGTTTTTTCCTGCAAGAGTCGTTGGTAAGCAAGGTAGTTGTTGTAAGTTGCCTCGTCTAACGAATGTTCGCATAATGTCTTTTCGTGAATGAAAGAGTCATTCAAAAATACCTTGAAGAAATATTCTTCCAGTGCTTCTACCGTATTGTATCCAAATAAAACTTTGTCACCGTGTGAACGCTCTTTTAGTGTTTTATCTTTTGGATTATAAAATATTCTCCAGCCATTCGGACTCAGTATGAATGGCATGTTCGCATAGTTCAACGAATGAAAGCTACCAGACTGATGCAACAGCGTGGTGAGCGCACTGGTTCCTGATCTTGCGAGGCCCGATACAATGACAAAATCGGAATTTGTTTTTACTGTTTTTGAAGAGAATATTTTTTTCTCGATGAGAAAGAGATAATGTGAAATGTTGTAGTTGTCTAAGATCATGTGATGCAACAACATCGACCATTCGGAATAATCTCCTTTGTTTGGGATAAGATGAAAAATAATAAAAGGAATCAAACCTCCACCTACAAGACAAACATAAGAGGTAAGAGAAGTCCAATCTAAGTTTTCAAAAACCGGCAGATCGAAATGTGTGTAGACTAAAAGTGGAAGTGCAGCGCATCCAACGATACAGGCGATAAAAAATAAGAAGAGGATGAGTGACAAGAGCAGTCTACCCAGCTGTCGTACCAATAATTTTTGTTTGGTATTGTCATCAGCTTGCGTATCCAGGATGACATTGAGCATGGCCATGGTATGCCTGGCAAGACGGAAGAAAGCGCTTCTGCAAACAACGAACCCTGCAGAAAAGAGGAATGAAGTGAGAAAGAGAAGGAAGAAATAAATCATTTATGAGTTTTGCTAAAGAACATCCATTTGATCAGGTTCTTCAATGGGATCCAAAGGATCAAGCCAAAACTAATGGCAACGATGAGCAGGACAATTAAAACAAGAACGATTGTTCCAATACCTAAGCCGGGTCCGATATACAGTGGAGTACTTAACATCATATTAGTAGGGTATGTGTTCGTAAATTCTTATCCAGTTTGGATAATATGCATAATCTTTAATAGGAGCATGAAGCATTTTTTTCAAAATGAACTCATTATTGCTTGTTATAAATATTTTCCCTTGATTTTGAGATTCAATAAATGTACTGCCATCACTTAAAACTTTGTGTAGACCTTGAGTTTCTGTCCAAATTTTTTCTTTTGCAAAAAGGTTGTCCAATGAATGTGTAAATGTAGAATCTTTGAAATTGTACGTTATGATTTCTGAAGAATGAAGTGAGTCAATTATGTTACAATAAGTTTCTATACTATCCTTTTCAACATGAATGAAATTATTATTGAAAATCGAAATGGTACTATCCGATAGAATATCTACATCGTGTTGATTGATAAACTCACCAAAAATGAATCGTATAATTTTGTTTGTTGATGGTCTGTAAAGTATAATCAACGAACGATGTCTAATGCTGAGAAACAGATCTCCTTTTTCCCAGTATTTTGAATCTTTTAGCGCAGGTTGTATGTCATTTAGATGTATGGGATCATGAGTGTTTTTATCTGGGTCACTGTATCCAAAAACGAAATTTTTATAATGATTCTCTAATAGGATTTCGGTTATACCTTTATGAAACAAAACCTTTCCGCTGTTCTTATCTATTTGTGTAATATAATCTTCTTTGTATTTATAAATATCGCCTGTGATGTTTCGTATCCCTTTTACAGGCATGCGACCATTAATATATGGATCAGCTGTACATGCCCAGATGTTGCTGTCTGCACCTAAGTTCAATGAATGATGGTAGATGTAATCATGATTGATCCAGATTACCCTTGAATTGGAATCCAGTCTCATTAGGTTGGGACTCTCGTCCACACTTATAATGATGGATTTGTCGGGTAGTATGATCGAGTTGCGAGGAATGGTATTAGTGAAAGCCCAATATGTTTTTTCAAAATCCAATTCTTTTTTGGGTAGGCTCCATGTACGAAGAACGGTATCATTTTTCAAATTGAATAATTTGAGATCCCAATTCTCTGTCCCCATGTTCCAGAAAGAATTCAACGCATATAGATTATACGTAAGGTGATTGACTTCCAGAAAATTGGGATCTAATGGGATATAAGAAGGAGGAATGCCTGCTAATTCTTTAGAACCTAAAACCTCTTTGATACGTGCCGGATAATTGGCAAAGTTGGTGAGGTGATGGGCCACGAAGCTAGATTCTTTGCCTTCAAGGGCGGCGTTATAAACAAGGTAGCTGTAGTAGGAGAGCGCGAAAAAAATGAGCACAAGAATGCTAAATCCTTTGACTATATTTTTGATGGGTGGCTTCATCTCGTTATCTCAAATATAATAAAGTATTTGTAATATGTGAATACCGTTTTAGTTAAAGTCTCTTTTGAAATGGGGGTTATTGGATAAATTGTTGTTCATCAAATATGTGTGGAGAGTAATTAAAAAAATAACGGAGCATATTAAACTAATTTGAAAAGACTCTAAACACGGGCACTTCAGAGGTAGGATTGAAAATGCATGTTTTGATTTTATATTCTATCTATGATATCTTGTCGTTGGTTTTTTTAAAATAGATGTTTATTGATATTTTAGTCCTTTGAGGTAATGATGAAATCGAGTATATTTTAATACAGAATTGTTTTCTTTAACGAGCTTGACTTGTCTTCTCCAAAGACAAACCAATCAAAAGAAGGCCGGGTCTATCTATTTTGGTTGAAACAGGCCCTTTCAAATGAGAAATGGTCCGGATTACCTTTTTATGCGATTTAATTGGATTTATGATAGATTATCAAAAAAAAGAAGAAAGTTTATGAATTGGCTGGATATCCATAGGAACTTTCAAAAGTATTCGATGGATCTGATGCCGTTTTTAAACTGTTCTGAAAGCCTTTCCGTATATACGGAAATCCCTTTTACTATTTTAATAGAAGCTCAATGAAAAGTGGGGCCATGCAATTGGACAAAAAGCAAGTGCGAAGGGAATCTTCCGGCATGTTAAAAATCAAGACGATTGTTGAAGAGATTACTCATGCAGGAGTGAGCGATGCTATTGAGTTTGAAAAACAGTACCGTTTGAAATCAATGAATTTGCTCTGCATCATCGGCATACTCATCATAGCTCCGTATTATGTTATTTTTTCAATGGCAGAGTTTTGGTATCCTGTACTGATTGTTTTTCTTTTTCATTTGTCTTTTCTGTCTGTCATTTTTTTGAATTACCTCAAGTATTATAGTGCCGGCAATTATCTTTTAATCTTTGGGACAAACATGGGTATCTTGGGGATGTCTTATTGTATTGGTTTTGATTCAGGATTTCATTTGTATTTTTTAACAGGACCTTTATTTATTTTTTGGATTTTTGATTTGGATCAAAAAAAACTGATTGCTTACGCTATCGCATTGGAACTCGTGTTTGTGTTGTTAGTATACCTTGTAAAGTATAATGTAAAACCGATGTACGATTGGAACGACATTGGAAGTTTAGACATCTATTATCTCAACATGAGTTTTAACTTGTTTTTGATTTTTTTGCTGTTTTATAATTATACTAAATACTACCAACTCCTTACCGATAGCCTTGTTCAGAAGCAGAAAAAAATGGAGGAAGAAGTAGAAAAACGAATTCAATCTGAATCATATACAAGTAAGTTATTTAAAGATTTATCTGTCAGCTATAAAAATCTTGAGCAGTTCAGTTACATTGTTTCACATAATGTAAGATCGCCTTTATCTAATATAAAAGGCTTTTTGAGCTTATATGAAGCCAATTCACATGCCAATCAAAATGATCAGGTGATGGAAAGCATCAAAGAATCTGCAGAACATTTGGATGAAATCATCATGGATTTAAATGTGCTTTTAAGTGCAAAAAACTTATTGTTAGAAAACAAGAGAGAGGTCTGTCTTTCCGATGCTATTCAAAATGTGGGTGTCTCTCTGGCAGCTGAAATTCAAGCCTCCGGTGCGATCATCAAAGAAGAATTCTCGATAAATTTGAATTTGGTTACGATAAAAACGATATTGCACAGTATTTTATTTAATTTATTTCAAAACGCAATACGCCACTGCCGACCTGATGTTTATCCTGAAATAACTGTCAGAGCGGAAAAAACAGAAGAGCATACAACATTGATCATTAGTGACAACGGTGTAGGTATTGATTTGGAAAGATACAACGATAGAGTGTTTATGTTGTATCATACTTTTGGAGAAAATAAAGAGGGAAGAGGCATTGGATTGTTTTTGGTTCGATCAAATGTAGAGATGTTAGGCGGACGTATATCTGTTGAAAGTAAAATGAATGAAGGCACCAAGTTTATAATTCAATTTAAAAATTAATACGACTATGAATTCTTCTGCTAAACCGATGGTTTTTTTTATTGATGATGATCCTCTATCTAATAAGTTTAATACAATGCTTATCAGAAAGATTCATCCTGATGTAGAGATCAAGACTTTTACCAAAGCAGAAGACGCATTAAATGATTTGAAGGATGATAACAATCAAAAACCTGAAGTGATATTTTTGGATTTGAATATGCCTGTTATGAACGGTTGGGACTTCATGGCTGAATTCAAAAAGATCGGATTGGATATAGAAGTGGTTGTACTGACTTCTTCTAACGATTCTTCAGATAAAGAGAAAGCAGAAAAAAATAATCAAATCAAAGACTACGTAGTGAAGCCGCTTACTAAGAATGCATTTACTGGTGTCGTGAAAAAGTTTTTTAGAAGCAAAGACGAAGAATAAGTGCATTGCAACTCATCATAAAAAAAGAAACCTGCTTATTGAGCAGGTTTCTTTTTTTATGATGAGTTGCCGTTTTATTTTTTTGGTTTGATTGACTCAGCTATCCAACTGGTTATTTTTTCTTGTTGGTCCGCATTCAATGCAGTGTGTTCATGTAAAAGAGTATAGCCTTTCAAAGGCATCTCTCCTGCTTTTACTTCGTCTACGCATTCTTCCAATTTATGCTTTTGTTTTTTTTCTGTGTAGTCTCCCCAAATAGAAAAATTCAAATGCTTGCGACCATCATTCACATGATCTTTCATCAACCAGGACATGGGTGCCACATTGCTGTACCATGGATAGTGTGTTTCATGTGAATGACAATCGTAACAAGACGTGACGAGTATGGCACGCACTTCTTCTGAAGGATTAGTGAGTGTAATAAAATCTTTGCTTTTATCTACCGAAGGATTTACTTTATCAATGCGGATGAATTGAATGGCAATTAGTAAAAGAACGATACCGAGGATTATTTTTTTTGTCATGTGTTGAATTGTTATTTTATACTCCAAAAAGATCTGATGATAAATAACGGTCACCGCGGTCGCATACAATGCTCACGATGACTCCTTCTTTTATTTCTTTAGCCAGTTTGATGGCTGTCACCATCGCTCCACCACTACTCATGCCGGCAAAGATGGCTTCTTTCTTAGCGAGCAAGCGTGTCATGTCTATGGCTTCTTTCTCACTCACATCCATGGTACGATCTACACGATGTGCTTCAAATATTTTAGGTAAATATTCTTTCGGCCATCTGCGGATGCCTGGTATGCGTGCAGTTTCATCGGGTTGTACACCCACAATCTGTATAGCTGGATTTTTTTCTTTCAAAAATCTGGAGACACCCATAATGGTCCCTGTTGTTCCCATAGATGAAACGAAATGTGTGATCTTGCCGTTGGTGTCTTTCCAGATTTCTGGTCCGGTAGACGTGTAATGTCCTTTCCAGTTGTCAGGATTGCCAAACTGATTCAACATGATGTATCCGCCTTCTTTGACTTTGTTCTCTGCATAGTCTCTGGCGCCTTCCATAGAAATGGCTGCGGGAGTCAGAATCACTTTGGCTCCGAAGGCTTCCATCGTCAAGACGCGTTCCTTTGTGGAATTGTCCGGCATGACGAGTTCTATTTCCAAATCAAACAAACGTGCAATCATGGCCAATGCTATACCGGTATTGCCGCTCGTGGCTTCGATCAGTTTATCACCAGGTTTGATTTCACCTCTTTCCAATGCACCTTTGATCAGTGAAAGTGCTGCTCGGTCTTTGACACTGCCGCCTGGATTATGTCCTTCCAGCTTGGCGTAAATGGTGACTGCCGGATTGGGGTTGAGGTGCTTGATCTCTACAAGTGGTGTATTGCCAATAAAATCTAATAATCCTGCCATCTTATTTTTTAGTGCTGACTTCAGGCTGAGACCTGTTGTATACTTTTGAATGTGGTGCAATGCTATCAATAACCCATACGTTACCACCAATGACACTGTCGTGACCAATCACTGTTTCTCCACCGAGTATGGTAGCACCGGAATACACGATCACGTTGTCTTCCAATGTTGGATGACGTTTCTTGGAAGCCATGTCTTTGGAAACACTTAACGCTCCGAGTGTGACACATTGATAAATCTTCACGTTTTTTCCAATACTGGCGGTCTCGCCAATGACCACACCTGTGCCGTGATCGATGAAAAAACTCGAACCAATTTTTGCACCAGGATGAATGTCAATGCCTGTTTTAGAATGGGCATACTCCGAAAGAATTCTTGGCAGCAAAGGAACGTCTAATTGGTACAGTGCATTTGCCATGCGATGGAACGCCACGGCATAAAATCCAGGGTATGCACGAATGACTTCGTATTCGCTTCTCGCAGCAGGATCACCTTCAAGAGTAGCTTTAATATCTTCACATAGCAATTCATAAATCTCAGGAAGCTTTGCCATGAAGGCTGCGGAAATATCACCGGGCTCAGCCTTCAATTGTTTTTGCATGACATTCAGAAGCTCTTTGAATTCTGATTTATAAATGTCTAGGCGATCTTTGATGATAGTAGGGGAGCGATACTTTTTAGGTGATTGCTCTGGAAACAACATCAGAAGGATACGGGTAAAGAGCTTGCATACACTGGATGTGGAAGGTGCGTTGTCCGTTTTCTGATGTCTTTCGAATAAGGTCTGCGCAAATGTGTTGTTGCTCATGTCATCTGAATTATTTGGTGCGACTATGTGTTCTGTATTTCAATCAACCCGAATGAGGTGCGAAAGATTCGAAAATACATTCTTTTATTCAATTAAATAAAGTCGATTTAATAAAAATTAGCATATTTCGGACAAATAGTAGCGGCGTTTGATCCGCAGTAAGTTATAAGTATATGAACCGTATACGCTTACTGCTCACTTGCTGCTCGCCACATATCCTGCATGAAAAAAACAGTTCATAAAATTCCCTTAGAGCAGACACACTCCTTCTCGACTTTACTGTCTGATTATCTCTCTCAAAACGATAAGATTACCTCTTTTGCTCACTACGCTTCTTCTGCAGACGGTTTGCAAAAATGCATGACTCAGTCTGCTTTTCCGATGGAAAAAAGAAAGGTATTGCAAGAGGTATTAAAAGAACAGTACCAGGGACTTTCTGTCGCGGAGCCGGTAAAGGTCCACCTGGAAAGTATTATTTCTGAAAACACATTCTTCGTCACTACCGGTCAACAGATACATGTCTTAGGTGGTCCGCTGTATGTGTTGTATAAGATTGCGACAACGATTCAACTGGCAGCGGCGTGTAAGCAACTGATGCCGGACAAACATTTTGTACCGCTCTTCTGGATGGCCTCTGAAGATCATGATTTAGAAGAGATCGATCACCTGACTATTTTTGGAAAAAAATATCAAGCAGAATTGAAAGGAAAAGGGCCTGCCGGAAGAGTAACCACCGAAGGCCTTTCTGCCTGGATCAACAGCCTGCCTGATATTCCTGAAGTATTTAAAACAGCGTATGCAACGTATGGTGATCTTTCCGGAGCAACGCTTTACTGGATCAATGAATTGTTTGGCAAGCATGGCTTGGTGACACTTGATGCGGATCATAGTAAACTTAAACAACAGTTTATTCCGGTCATGGAAAAAGAATTGTTTGAAGGCATTTCCATTCAGGCGGTACGCGATCAGACTACAGCCCTGGAAGGCTTGGGATACAAGAGTCAAATTTTTCCGAGAGAGATCAACTTGTTTTATATTTCTTCGGAAGGAAGAAATAGAATTACGTATGAAGACGGAAAGTACAGTGTGTTGAATACGAATATTGGATTTGACAAGGAAAGTCTTTCTAAAGAATTGCATGCTCATCCCGAATCATTCAGTCCCAATGTTGTGTTGCGACCGGTGTACCAGGAATATATTTTACCGAACATCGCTTATATAGGTGGTCCCGCTGAAGTAGCCTACTGGCTTCAATTGCAGAAAGTATTTGAAGCATTGCATTTACACATGCCGGTGGTATTGCCCCGTAACTTTGCCATGGTAGTGAGTAAACAACAAATGAATAAGCTGCAAAAATTAGGATTAACGCCGGAGGATATTTTTTTACCGGAAGAAGAACTCAAGCAACATTTTCTTTCTGCTAAAAATTATGTCGTGCCCGAGTGGCAAGATGTGGTGCTAGGTTTGGACGAACTCTGGAAAGCAGTAGAAGAAAAAACGTTGAAAGCAGATGCAGGTTTGAAAGACTGGCTCGCGGCAGAAAAACATAAAGTGCAGAAACAACTGGAAATAGTAGAAAAGAGAGTAGTGAAAACGTATGAGCAGAAGCTGGAGCAAGAGATGAAACAACTTTCAACGTTGAAAGAAAAATTATTGCCGGGGGGAGGATTACAAGAACGCGCGGAATCTTTCGTATCCTTTATGATCAACGATCCGGATTTTATTGATGATATCGTTTCCTCTTTTGATCCACTCGATTTTCGTTTCAATATAGTCGTATATGAAGACTAAAAAAGAAGAACGGTTATATTACCAGCAGTTGCGCGATGCCTTAAGTGTTGAAGAACGAGAGCAACGCAGTAAGCAGATTGCTGAACATTACCTGAACGTTTTTAAACAGGAACGTCCGCAAGCCGTTCATCTTTTTTTGCCTATCGCTGCGAAAGGAGAAATCGATACCTTGATTATTCTAAAAAGGCTGAATGAAGAATACCCGGAAGTGAAAACGGTTACTTCTGTGATTGCTACAGACCATCAATCGTTGTTGACGTTGGAAATAAGAATAGATACACCGCTGCACATCAACCGTTGGGGAATACCTGAACCGGTATCGCGCGTGTTTTTTCCTGAGCGGGACATTCAGGAAGTGTTGACCCCTTTATTGGCGATGGATGCAGCAGGGTATAGATTGGGTTACGGCAAAGGATTTTACGACCGTTTCTTTTTCACGTGTTCTTCGAATGTAAAACGTACAGGAATTAATTTCTTTCCGCTTACAGATCATGCCTTACTGAGAGATGAATGGGACGTGCCGTTGCATCGATTGATCAGTCCGGAAGGAGTTTTTAATATAAGTGAACAGTGGTCAGTGGACAGTGGTCAGTAAAACGTATTTACTATCATTAGATAAAACAAAAAAAGCCGATCTCTGATCGGCTTTTTTTGTTTTATCTAACTGACTACTGTCCGCTGATCACTGATTTATTCCGTAATCTTTTTCGCTTCGTCAAACAGTCCAAGTGATTTCATGTAGATCTCATCCGTCTCGTTGTAGATCGCATAGAAACCTTTGGCACCCCATACGCTTCGAGCGATGTACGCCTTCACGTTATTCTTGATGTACTCTTTGGATATTTCATATTCCTTTTCGTTGTGCTTCACACCGGATTTGGTGGCCAATGCTTTCACCTCAGTCATCATGGCTTCGGTAACCTGGAAGTTTTTCTTGTATTCCGCAAAGGCCATTTTAGAAAGCTTCGCTTTATTATTGGAATAATAATTCAAGGTGTACTCGCGAATAACATTTTGATTGAAGAGATCAGCCAGGTAGCGTGTATAAGAAGAGGTATCACGCGGTACAAAATAATCCGGCATGATTCCACCACCACCGTATACGATGCGGCCTTTCGTTGTTTTATATTTTAAAGAGTCATCAAACTTGATGCTGTCTGCGTGGAAATATTCTCCTTTTTCATAACGCTTCAACAATTCCGTATTGTATTCGTCTGTGTGCTTGGCGTCGTAGTGCTTTTGAATGGAACGACCACTTGGTGTGTAGTAGCGGGAAATTGTCAAGCGTAATTCAGAACCGTCTGTTAATGGAATAGGCATTTGAACCAACCCTTTACCAAACGATCTTCTACCGACGATCAATGCGCGGTCGTTGTCTTGTAAAGCTCCGCTGACAATTTCTGAAGCAGAAGCAGAGCCTTCATTGATCAATACGATGACTGCTCCTTTTTCAAATTCACCAAAGCCTGTACTCTTGTGTTCGGAATCGTATTTGGTTCCTTTGCCGTCTGTGTAGACAATCATTTTATTTCCTTCCAGGAAATCATCGGCCATCTTGATCGCTTTATCCATGTAACCTCCAGGATTGTCTTTCAGATCCAGGATCAATTGTTGCATGCCGGCAGCTTTCAATTCTTTCATGGCTGCACTGAATTCGTTGTAGGTATTGGCTGCAAAACGATTGACTTTGATATAACCCGATTTATCATCGATCATGTAATAAGCATCTACAGAATAAGTAGGTATTTTATCTCTGATGATCGTGTATTCAAGTAGTTTTGCTTGTCCTTTGCGCTTGATGCTGACGTTTACTTTGGTTCCTTTTTTACCACGTAGTTTTTTAAACACATCATAATTGGTGATGGCTTTTCCGGCTACGTTTTCACCGTCTACTTTTACAATCTTATCGCCGGCTTGCAGACCGACAGCTTCAGAAGGGCCACCGCTGATCGGAGCTACTACATATATCGTATCTTTGATGATGTTGAATTCTATCCCAATCCCTTCGAAGTCACCTTCCAGTTGAGAACGTGCAATCTCCACATCTTTCTTAGCGATGTACGCTGTATGTGGATCGAGCTTTTCCAGCATTTGTGTGATGGAATAATCTACCAGTTCATCAATGTTTACCGTATCGACATAATCGCGATCGATGTAATTGATGATTTCAAGAAAGCGCATGTAGGTTCCTGTGATGTTATTGGATCCTTCTTTTTTGGCGGCTCCTGCTCCGATAAAAATACCGAGGATAACGGCGAGAGCAATGAATAGAGGTATTTTAATCTGACTGGCTTTGTTCTTGATTCTTTTTTCCACTTCGTATGAGAGTTAAATCATGCTAAACAATTTCAAGTTAAAGTATATTATACTAGATCGGAAAGACCTCTCTATTTATTTATTAAGTCTCCAGCTTATTTTATTAAGAATTTTCAATACAGAAAAGGCTTTCGTCAACAGGAGCTGGCAATAAAGAAGCCAGTCTTGGAGCCTTTGTCAGAGATACCTTTTTCAAGGTATTTTAAAGGTGTAACTTTCTATTTATCAGCGTGTAAGTTGTTTGTTAGTATTCTTATTTAAAGTAATTCTAAATAAGGCTTGTCTGCTAAGTCCTCATGCCTTACATTTGTCTTGATTTAGATTAATTCCAAATAACGATATACGTTAATTTATGAAAAAACACCTTATACTCACTTTGTTTGCGGTCATTACACTTTTCGCCTCATGTAAAAAGAAGGACGATGATTCTTCAACAAGTCCTTCTTATAGTACTTCTTACAATTATTCAAATGCAGAATACGCTGACGAAAGTACCCGATTGAGCATGTTTAAAAATGGCTTGGAAGCAGAATTGAAAAAAGCGATTCCAAGTTCGAGCAATACAGGTGCTCATTCGGTTGATTCTACAAGATTGTCAAACCTGTTTACCAATACTGCTTCACCATTTGATACCGTAAGCTGGAACACCAATGGATTGAATCTTGCCAGTGAAAATGCCAATGCTACATTGATTCAAACGTACCTTGGGAAATATGCAGCTGCCAGTGCTGTTGCTACTTATAATGCTACTGCTACTCCTACACCAACGGCTGCTGAAGGAGTAGCTGGTTTAGCGACCAATGCTACAGGTGGTTATTTGTTATTGGGTGCAGATGGTATCAACTACGCACAGTTGATTCAAAAGGTACAGTTCGGAACCTTGATAATCAATCAAATCATCAATCGTTTGGATGCAATCAACGACATTGACAATACCATATTGGTTTCAGGTAAAACATACACTGCTCAGGAACATGCATGGGATGCAGCTTTTGGATATTTAGGTTTCCCAATAGCTACAGTAAGTAATCTAATAGATACTGCGTATGTTAAAGCAAATAAATCAAAATTCTTATATGTAGGAAACTATTCTACTCAGACTGACAATACAACGGACGCACAGATTACTAAAAAATTAGTTACAGCGTTTATCATCGGCAGAGCGGCGGTTAGCAGCAAAGATTATGCGACAAGAGATGCTCAAATTGATGTCATTAAAACGACTCTTCGCAAATTCTTAGGTGCGACTATACTTCAGGAATATACAGAGTACATTGCGAAAACGCCTTTAGATAATGCAGGTAGAAACGGTGTGGTATCTGAAATGATCGGTATGGTCATCGCCATGAAGTATGTACCTGGAAGAATAATTTCTGATGCTCAGATTCAGGATTTGTTGGATCACTTGCATGCGAATGATGCTATTCATGGTATCTGGGAAGTGACGCAAGATGAAATTGACTACGTGAAAAATGAAGTCATCGCTATCTACGGTGTCAATTTAAAACAGTAAACTTTTTATATTATTATCTCCTTATTAAACATCAGCTGTCGTGTCAAAAGATGGCAGCTGATGTCTAGGTTTAAAGAATTATGAAATTAAATCATGTATTGATTGGTGCAGGTGTTGGTATTCTCTGCTTGATTGGAATAATCAGTTCTTGCAAAAAGAAAACCGATGATCCGAGAGCGGAGTACGATAGAACTTCTTTACTCAATGTCATTGGCAATAAGCTCATCATCCCTAATTATCAGGACCTATCTACTGCAGTCAATAAGTTGGATTCTGGTATCGCTGTGTTTGTGACTACGCCAACGGCTGCGACATTGTCTAATGTTCAGGATTTGCACAAAGATGCTTACAGAGCCTGGCAGTATTGTTCGTTCTACGAATTTGGCCCGGGAGTCGATAATTCTGGAGCAGCGAAAAGTATAAAAAAATGCATCAACATTTATCCTGCAGATACATCACAGATCAAAGCAAACATGGCTGCGAACTATACCTTGCTAAATATGGATGCGAGTATTAATTTTCCTGCACAAGGATTTCCGGCTATAGATTATTTGTTGTTTGATACATTGGATAACAACACCTCTGTTCTGGCCCGATATACTACATCAGGTAGTGCTACCAATCGCAAGAATTATCTTTCGTTTGTTTCAGGACTTATGAAAACGAGAGTAACCAATGTATTAAATGGTTGGTTACCGAGTGGTGGTAATTACATTCAGACATTTGTTTCCAATACCGGTACTGATGTAGGCAGTTCGATCAGTGTATTACTAAATCAATACATTAACGATTACGAAAACATCAAGAATGCCAATCTCCTTATTCCTGCAGGCATAGGAGATACGATAACGCATAAGGAAAAAACAGAAGCCTATTACAGCGGGATCTCTGCTGAACTGGCAAAGCTTCAACTCAAAGCGGCTCAGGATATTTATTTGGGCAGAACCAAAGCAGGAGTGGACAGTACCGGATTTGATGATGTCTTGATTGGTCTCAATGCACAGGGAGGAACACTGGATCCGCACATTAAGTCGCAGTTCAATACAGCCATCAACACACTGGGGCTATTGCCAGATAGACTTTCCAATACTATACTCACTAATCCTGCAGGTGTTAATTCTGCTTATACAGAACTGCAGAAATTATTGGTTCTATTGAAACAACAAATGCCAGGTGAGTTGTACATTCTTATTTCATTTGGGGATGCCGACGGCGACTAATTCTGTTCACTTTCTCAAACGATGGACGACACAATGGTCCATCGCTTTTACGCAACAAACATCCATTGCTCCGTTGGTTATTTTAAGAATAGCTTTCGGAGCAATCATGTTTATCAGTACGATGCGTTTCATCGATAAGGGATGGGTTGTTGAGTACTATGTTAAACCCATTTTTAATTTTACCTATTATGGTTTTGAATGGGTGAAACCTTTGGGAGAGACAGGCATGTTTATCCTCTTTTATACGATGGCTGTTGCAGCATTATTGGTATTGGTTGGTTTGTTTTATCGGGTAGCCATAGTTGTTTTTTTTCTTTGCTTCACGTACGCAGAGCTCATCGATAAAACCACTTACCTCAATCACTATTATTTTGTGAGTATCGTTTCTTTCCTCATGATCTGGGTACCAGCCCATCGTTATTTTTCTTTGGACACATGGAGAAAACCATCTTTGAAAGTGACGTTGATTCCTGCCGGGTTCATTTTGATTTTCAAACTGCAATTGTTTCTCATTTATTTTTTTGCCGGACTTTCTAAAATTAATTATGACTGGCTCATTCAAGCTATGCCTCTAAAGATATGGCTTCCAGCGAATACACATTGGTTTTTGATTGGCCCGTTGATGAAGGAAGAATGGATTGCTTACGTTTTCAGTTGGGGCGGTTTATTTTTTGATCTGTTCATCGGTTTTGTTTTATTTAATAAAAAGACAGTCTATATCGGCTATTTTTTTGTGGCTATTTTTCATGTCTTCACGGCCTTGATGTTTCCGATTGGAATGTTTCCCTATATCATGATGAGCATGACACTGATTTTTTTCAGTAATCATTTTCATCAATCGATCATCAATGTATTGCGCAAATTTGCTGGCAGAAAGATCGCTGATGAAATACCGACGCCTTTATTTATTTCTTCTCTGCATCGTAAATTTATATATGGTCTCATGACTTTATATTTTATGATACAGTTTTGTTTGCCTTTGCGCTACCTGTTATATCCTGATTCGTTATTTTGGACGGAAGAAGGATTTCGTTATTCCTGGCGCGTGATGCTGATGGAAAAAACAGGCATTACTTTTTTTCATGTCAAAGACATTGAAAAGGGAGAAAGCAGAGAGATCATCAACAGTATTTTTCTTACTCCGTTTCAGGAAAGAATGATGTCTACTCAACCAGACATGATTCTTCAATACGCTCATTTTCTCCATGACACCTATGAAATGGGAGGTATAAAAGATCCTGTAGTAACCGTTGAAAGTTATGTCATGCTCAATGGCAGTGCCAGTCAGCTATTTATAGACAAGCAAGTAAATCTTGCAAAAGAGAATGAAAGCTTCCGTCATAAAGCTTGGATACTACCCCATGTTCATCCTAAATTTGTAAGATGCGCTCGCTAGTAGTATACTTCTTTCTTTTGTTTGGCTTCGTTGCTTTGGATAGCCAGGCGCAAACATTCAGCATTTCAGGAAGTGTGGCGTCAGAGGTACCTAACGAATCACTGGCGGATATTCATGTAAGTTTAAAACACACATCGTATCATACGGTCACTGATGCACAGGGAAAGTATGTATTTCAAAACATCAAACCGGGCAAGTACACATTAGTCATCTCTTCTCTTGGGCATAAAAAAATCGAAAAGGAAATTACAGTAACCAATGGAGATCTGGTAGTGGATGTGAGTTTAAAGTCGCAGGTGCTTTCCGCTGATTCGGTAGTGGTGATGGGGGAGAAAGAAAAAACATTTGGTGTAACGCGCCTTAAAGATGTAGAAGGTACTGCCATTTATGCTGGTAAGAAAACAGAAGTAGTAGTGATGAGTGATATCAATGCCAACACCGCTACCAACAACAGTCGACAAATTTATTCTAAAATAGCAGGTCTTAACATTTGGGAAAGCGATGGTGCCGGCATACAGTTGGGCATAGGAGGTAGAGGACTGAGTCCCAATCGTACCGCTAACTTTAATACCAGACAAAACGGCTACGACATGAGTGCCGATGCATTGGGTTATCCAGAAAGTTATTATTCGCCTTCTTCAGAATCCATCGATCGCATAGAAATAGTGCGAGGTGCAGCATCTCTTCAATACGGTACACAATTTGGAGGAATGGTCAATTATAAATTAAAGAAAGGTCCTACAGATAAAAAAATAGAATTGACTTCTCGTCAAACCGTGGGTTCATGGGGCTTTACGAATACATTTACCAGCTTAGGTGGCACCGTAAAGAAAGTAAACTATTATGGATTCTACCAACACAAACAAGGCGATGGCTGGCGTCCCAATTCAGGTTTCAATGTCAATACAGCGTATGCTTCTGCTACCTATAACATCACTTCAAAATTATCGGTCAGCGCACAATATACGTTCATGCAATACCTGGCGCAACAAGCCGGTGGATTGCGCGATGCAGACTTTAATCACGATCCACGACAATCGTTGAGAACAAGAAACTGGTTCAAGGTCAATTGGAATCTTGCTGCTGTGTTATTGGATTATAAACTTAACGATCACATAAAAATCAACAGCCGTTTTTTTGGATTGGCATCGGGCCGCTCCGCTCTTGGTGTACTGGGTACTACCGCACAAGCTGATCCTATGGGCGATAGAGATCTTTGGGTAGATAAGTATAGAAATTTCGGCAATGAAACAAGGTTGCTCTGGCACTACAATATAAAAAGTGTCACCTCTACTTTGCTTGTCGGCTTCCGTTATTACAGTGGACATACAGACCGAAGACAAGGATTGGGTAACGGTGCGTCAAGTGGAAATACATCCGATTTCCAATTTGACAATCCTAACGATTTAGAATATTCAAAATATAATTTCCCCAATCAGAACATTTCTCTATTCGCTGAAAACATTTTTCAAATCACACCCAAACTCAGTATCATTCCAGGCATACGTTATGAAAACATTCGAACAGTAGCAGATGGATTTTATAATGACGTCAAAAAAGATCTAGCCGGCAACATTTACTACAGCAAGCGCAACAATGAATACAGAAGCAACAAACGTTCTTTTGTGATCGGAGGTATAGGAGTGAGCTTTTTGCAAAGCGAACCGTTTCAATTTTATGCTAATATTTCACAGAACTATCGTGCCATCAATTTCAATGACATGCGTGTAGTCAACCCTAACTTGCAGGTGGATCCCAACCTGAAAGATGAAACGGGCTATTCCATAGATTTGGGAGCAAGAGGAAACATTAACAACATCTTGAACTACGATGTCAGTTTCTTTATGATCAATTATGACAACAGAATAGGCACTGTCCAAAAAGTAGATACAACCACTTTTAATATCTACCGTTTCAGAACTAATATTTCCCGTTCGAGAAATTTGGGAGTAGAAACTTTTGTAGAAGTAAATTTCTGGAGGTTACTTAGAGGAGAACAGGCGAAATCTAAAATCTCAATCTTCTCTAACATTACGTATGTAGATGCCCGCTATGAGGATAGTAAAGAACCGGCTTATGAAAACAAAAAAGTAGAATTGGCTCCGAATGTTATTTTAAAAACGGGTTTGACTTATAAAACACAAAAGTTCTCGGCCACTTTCCAATATTCTTATACCGGTTCTCAATTTACCGATGCGACCAATGCTCCAGCTACCAATGACGGAGTGAACGGTTTGATCCCTGCTTATTACGTCATGGATTTTTCTGCTTCGTATACCATCAGTAAAACATTTTCATTGTTTGCAACCTTGAACAATTTATCCAACAACTACTATTTTACGCGTCGCGCTGACAGTTACCCTGGTCCGGGAATTATTCCTTCGGATGGTCGGAGTTTTTACCTGACGGCACAAATAAAATTGTAAACTTAAGTGGACAGTGATTTCCGATGCTTCGGGATCAGTGATCAGATAATTTTTTGATACCACCACTACCTTCTCTACTAAAATCTTTTTTATTGGGAATATAGGCTATTAAAGCTTTTTTACACCTAAAAGCTTTAATACTGATCACTGATCCCGAAGCATCGGGAATCACTGTTAACTAAATTTCATTTGCCTGAACAATCGAAATTTGGTATATTAGCTCTATATACTTTGCACGTCTTGATTAATAAATTACATATTCCTATTGGAGAACTGGTGGCTGCTGATCCTAAGCTTGGTTTTGTGTTGCACGCACAAGGCATTAAGTTTTATGAACACGCAGACAGCACGGTATCAGCGATCAGCAGCAAGTATGCGTTTAATCTGAAGCAATTTATTCGTCAGGCGGATTGGCAATACCAATACCAGTTGCTGAAAGATCCGCTTTCCCTTAACAAGCACAGCGCAGCGCATGTCATCGATTACCTGAGTTTCATGCACCGTTTATTTATCAAAGAAAAACTACCGTATTTTTCTACGATCATTCAGGACTTCCACCACACAACAGACGATAAAAGAATTGCGGATCTGAAATGGGCCTTCCCGTATTTTCAAGAAGATTTCGTACACCATATTTTCGAAGAAGAAGATCACCTGTTCATGTACTTGCGCCAATTGGCGAAAAGTATAGAGGAGAAGAAAGTTTCATCGAAGCTGATGATGGACATGGAGAAATGTTCCATCAAAGACTATTCTTTGCATCATTTATTAGACGATGATGAAATGGCGGGCATTCGTTCCCTGACTAATCATTACACGCATTTGCCAACAGATTCACTGGAGCTGCGGGTATTATTTTTTGAACTGCGAGAATTTGAAAAAGAATTAAATTTTCACGCCAGAATAGAGAATGAAGTATTGTTTCCCAAAGCATTGACGATGGAGAACAATGTGCGCATGCTCATTCGCAACAACAGAAATTCTAATTGATGCCGCGTATACTCGCCATTGATTATGGAATGAAACGTACCGGTCTCGCCGTTACAGATCCCCTGCAACTGATTGCCAATCCCCTGACTACCGTGCCAACAGCAGAAGTGCTGGAGTTTCTCAAAGCCTATATTATAAAAGAAGAAGTGAGCTTGTTTGTCATTGGTATGCCGAAACGGCTGGACAGTACTCCTTCACAGACGGCACCTAATGTGAAAGGATTTATCAAAGCCCTTCAACGTGATATCCCAGAGATTCCTGTTCAGGAAATAGACGAGCGCTATACTTCTGTCATGGCGATGGATGCTATGATTGCCGGTGGTATGAAGAAAAAAGACCGAAGAGATAAAGGAAATGTAGACAAAGTAAGTGCGGCGATTATTTTGCAGTCGTATATGGAGTCGAGGAGATAACGAATAGTCTCGCCCCTAAATCCCCTAAAGGGGACTTAAGAGAAACAGAGCGGAGAGCAAATGTCTTTCTTCGCTCGGTTTCTATTTCTCCATTCTATAAAAGTCCCCTTTAGGGGATTTAGGGGCAAGAAGGATGGACAAATAAAACGACCGATAGAAATACTTTGCACCATTTTGCTTAATTTTAGATAGAATTAAACAACAGCATTACTCATGATTTACCCCATCGTAGCCTACGGAGATCCGGTGTTAAAGAAAGTAGCAGCAGAAATTCCCAAAGGAGAGGATCTGACTCAGTTGATTGCGGACATGTACGAAACCATGTACACGGCGAGTGGTGTGGGTTTGGCAGCTCCTCAGATTGGATTGAGTAAACGATTGTTTGTCATCGATGCCGGTGGGTTTGAAGATTCTGAATATCCTGATTTAAAGAAAGCATTCATCAATCCGGTCATCTTGGAAGAGACGGGTGAGGATTGGCCTTATGAAGAAGGTTGTCTGAGTATCCCGGGTATTCGCGCGGCAGTGGAACGTCCGGAACGTTTGCTCATTGAATACTACGACGAGAACTGGAAACACCACAAAGAAGAATACCAGGGCATGGCTGCACGCGTCATCCAGCATGAATACGATCACATTGAAGGCATTTTGTTTACCGATCACCTGTCGCCTTTGAAAAAAAGGTTGTATAAATCCAAACTGGTCAACATCAGTAAGGGTATTGTTGACGCTTCGTACCGCATGCGGTTTCCTGTCAAACGATAGTACCATGAGCAGCGCCGACTTACATTTGTCTAAGCTTCCACATATCGGCACCAACATTTTTACGACCATGTCGGGTTTGGCTGCGCAATACAATGCCGTTAATCTGGCGCAAGGGTTTCCAGATTTCGATGTTCCCTCTTACTTGATTGAACGTGTCACGCATCACATGCAGCATGGGAAAAATCAATATGCTCCTATGGCTGGCGTTTTGTCACTGAGAGAAAAGTTAGCCATAAAATATGCAAGTGTTTACGGTATCGCCTTTGATCCTGCCGATGAAATCACCATTACCTGCGGCGCTACGGAAGCCTGCTTCTCGGTGCTTACGGCATTTATAAAGCCAGGCGATGAAGTCATCATCATTGAACCGGCTTTCGATTGTTACGAACCTGCCATCTTACTCAACGGTGGTAAACCTGTATTTGTAAAAACTATTTATCCTGATTTCCATATCGATTGGCAACAAGTAGAAGAAGCAATTACTTCACGCACCCGACTGATCATTTTAAATTCTCCTCATAATCCTACGGGTACTGTTTATACAAAAGAAGATGTGCAAGCATTACGAGCTTTACTGCAACGTCACGACCTATTAGTGTTGAGTGATGAAGTATACGAACACATGGTCTTCGATGGCTTGCATCATCATTGTCTTGCAGCAGATCCTTTCATCAAAGAGCGGACATTGACGGTGGGCTCTTTTGGCAAAACATACCATGCTACCGGATGGCGCCTGGGATTTTGTGCCGCACCTGCATACCTTACCAAAGAATTTAGAAAAGTACATCAATACAATACCTTCAGTGCCGTGACACCCATACAGCATGCTGTAAGTGATATGCTGGACGATACAGACTGGCACCACAATCTTTCTTCGTTCTTTCAATCGAAGAGAAATTATTTTTTGAATTTGATCAAGCATTCAGGTTTTAAATCTATACCGACGCAAGGCACGTATTTTCAATTGTTGTCTTATGCTGCAGTGAGTGATAAGAAGGAAGCAGACATGGCCAACTGGATGGTGAAAGAAATGAAACTGGCTGCCATCCCTGTTTCTGTTTTTTATCACGATAAAACAGACCAGCAAATTTTACGTTTTTGTTTTGCTAAAAAAGACGAGACCTTACAACAAGCCGCCGAGATCCTATGCAAGATTTAACACTCGCACTGATACAAACTGATTTGCATTGGGAAAATCCTACAGCCAATCGCGGCATGCTCGAAGAAAAAATCTGGCAGCTGCAGGAGAAAGTAGACGTGATTGTATTGCCTGAAATGTTTACAACAGGTTTCACCATGAATGCTGCGGCACAGGCGGAACCTATGAATCTTCATACCTTTAAATGGTTGCAACAAATCGCCGCGCAGACGCAAGCTGTCGTATGTGGAAGCTATATTGTGCAAGAGAAAGGAATATTCTATAACCGCTTGTTGTGGATGTTTCCGGATGGTACTTATAAAACATATGACAAACGTCACTTGTTCAGAATGGCAGGTGAAGATGCAGTGTTTGGTGCTGGGCAACAGCAATTGATCGTAGAATGGAAAGGTTGGAAAATCTGTCCGTTGATCTGTTACGATTTACGTTTTCCTGTCTGGTCAAGAAATGTTAACAATGCGTATGACTTGTTGCTTTATGTTGCCAACTGGCCACAAGCTAGGATTCATGCATGGAGTACGTTACTTAAAGCACGGGCAATAGAAAATATAACTTACGTAGCCGGCGTGAACAGAACAGGGAAAGACGGTTTGGAAAATGTTTACAACGGTGCATCCGCCTGCATCGATTTCAAAGGTGAAGTGCTCTGGCAGTTAGAAAATAAAGAAGGCACAGGAGTAACCCGTCTATCGGGAGAAACCTTGATGCACTTCAGAGAAAAATTTCCGGCATGGAAAGATGCCGATGCATTTAACATTCAATGATCATGACGATAGAAAAATTATACGAATTGTTTATTGCTTCCTCTGGTGCGAATACCGATACCCGAAGCATAAAAAATGGACAAATCTTTTTCGCGTTGAAAGGTCCCAATTTCAATGCCAATGATTTCGCAGCGAAAGCGTTGGAAGCTGGTGCAAGCTATGCCGTAGTAGACGATGCAAGTTACGCGTTGACGGAACAATACATTGTGGTAGAAGATACATTAGAGACGTTGCAACAGTTGGCTTTGCATCATCGCCGTCAATTCAATGTTCCATTCATTGCCATCACTGGATCCAATGGAAAAACGACAACAAAAGAATTGGTGAATACTGTATTGGCAAAAAAATACAAAACGTATTGCACACAAGGTAACCTGAACAATCACATTGGTATTCCGTTAACTTTGTTGAGTGTAGCAAAAGGAACAGAGATGGTGATTGTAGAAATGGGTGCCAACCACCAAAAAGAAATAGAAGGATACTGTGCGATTGTAGAACCTACACACGGACTCATCACCAACATGGGCAAAGCACACCTGGAAGGTTTTGGCGGAATTGAAGGGGTGAAGAAAGGTAAAGGAGAATTGTATCAGTATTTGAAAAATACCAACGGTATTGCTTTTGTACGCAGCGAAGATGAAGTACTGAAGAAAGAATGTACTGTCGAAAAGGTCATTTATTACGGAAGTAGAGGAGATTACAGTTGGACGGAATTGGTGCAGGAAGTACCTGTCGTTATTTATACCGACGAGAAGGAAAGAAAAATTAAAACGCATTTCAATGGCGTCTATAATTTTTATAATATGGAAGCCGCACAATGCGTTGGAAAATTTTTTGAGGTGCCTTTGAATTTGTGCGACGAAGCCATTGAAAATTATATTCCTAAAAACAATCGTTCACAACATTTGATATTGGGTACGAATGTCGTGATGTTAGATGCCTACAATGCCAATCCTTCTTCCATGCGCGCTGCCTTGACGAATTTCACCAAACAGGAAGCGGAACATAAAGTGGTCATCTTAGGAGACATGTTAGAGTTGGGTGTAGAGACACAACGAGAACACGAAGAACTTGGGAAGTGGCTACTGGAGCAGGATTATGACCGAATCGTGTTGTGCGGAAAGAACATGCAATATGCAGCAGCATTGAGTCCAAGATTTACCTATTATCCGGATCCGGAATTATTATTGAGAGATTTTGACTGGGATAAAATCAAACATGCACACGTCTTTATCAAAGGTTCCAGAGGCATGAAGCTGGAGCGTGTGTTGGATTGCTGAAAATAATTTAATTCAT
Source organism: Chitinophagaceae bacterium (assembly GCA_028288365.1). Classification (GTDB taxonomy): domain Bacteria; phylum Bacteroidota; class Bacteroidia; order Cytophagales; family Cytophagaceae; genus JACMQM01. The sequence continues at coordinate 31,573 of JAQBNU010000100.1, forward strand.
CAAAATGTGTTTTGTCCATTGTAGGAAGCATGGAACAAAACACATTTCATTTTTATTCGAATGAAGAAGATTTTTAACTACCTCAAAGATTTCATAAAAAAAGATTTCAATGTAGGCTTTTATCTTTACACGGTTTGTTTTTTGGTGTTGTTTATTTACCTCAACTACAGTTATGATCTGGAAAACAAATGGGTAAATGGAAGCGGGATAAATTCCTGGAAAGATTATTTTTATTATTTCTCTTTTTATTCTTTTGCTTATTATGCGATTGCCATTCCAAAGGCTTTGGTGTTTAAAGAAAATTATTTGAAGCAATCAGCTTTTTGGATCAAGAGTAGTGTCTTTCTTCTGTTGCTCAGTATTGACGGAGCATTCTATCATCATACCGATTATATATTTGGTCACCAGCAGCTGGATTATGAGCAGAAACTTTTTCTAAACAAGATAGTAACGAATGCCTATCCTTCGTTGGTGTATTTTATTCCTTTGTTGATGATCAAGTACTTGTATGATCGCAGAGAAAAAGGATTGTATGGACTCGCCATAGAAGGCTTCGATTATAAAATCTATTTAGTTTTTCTATTGGTCATGGCACCGCTTATTTTTTGGGCATCGTTTCAACCTGATTTTATAGAAACTTATCCAGAGTTTAAACCCTGGCGAATGCGTGAAGTATTTGGTTTGTCGGCCTGGCAGATGAGCGGAATGTTTGAAGTGTTGTACCTGTTTGATTTCATCACCGTGGAATTATTGTTCAGAGGCGCGTTGATCATCGGACTTTCTTCTGTCATGGGAATACATGTCATCTTGCCGATGGTCGTAACCTATGCCTTTCTTCATTTTGGCAAACCAATGGCTGAAACCATCGGTTCTATTTTTGGCGGCTATATATTAGGAGTGATCGCCTTGTATTCTAGAAGTATCTTAGGCGGCTGGGCCATACACATGGGCGTTGCATGCCTGATGGAAGTGATGGCTTTGTTGCAATACTACGTGATCAAGGGACATTGATTTTTTTATGTGTTGAGAAATTAAATACCGGTTGTGAAAAAAACACTACAGCTTGTAAGTAATAGCTGATCAATAGAAGTGTGTTGATGCAGAAAACAGATTGGCACAATTTTTTTAAGGAGTACTGTGGGAATCAATTTTAAATATACACTCATGGCAAAGTATTCAGAAAAAGCAAGCGATGCAGTAGGCAGGGCGTTGCACAAAGAAAAAAATGGAACACTCAAATCGGGTCGAAGCGGTAAAACTGTAACCAGCCGTGAACAGGCGATCGCCATTGGACTTTCAGAAGCGAGAGCGAAAGGGGCTAAAGTACCCTCAAAGAAATCTAGCGCTAAAAAAACGACGGCTAAAAAGGTAACACAGAAATCCTCTGCTAAGAAAAAAGTACCGGTAAAAAAGACAGTTGCGAAATCAACGACCAAAAATTCTTCGATGATGTAAAACAAAAGTTCCGTACCGTCAATTAATTGACGGTACGGAACTTTCTTTTTTAATAATAAGTGACTCCACACTTCGGATGATTTTTCTTGAAGCGTGCGATTTCATTTTTATCAATATTGGTGTGAATGCATTTTAAAGAAGTAAGGAAATCTAATTTGTGTATCCCTCCAAGTGACTTGATCTGCGGGCAGTTGGAGATGTCCAGCTCACGCAATAAAGTAAAATTATCAATGATGCTGTAATCCTGTATACTGGAGGTGTTCAAGTACAACTTGAGCAGGTATTTATAGTTTTTAATGGGATCCAACGTGGTGACTTTATTACTGGACAAATCCAGGTGAAATATTTTTTGCATGTTGCGAATGGGTTCCAAAGAAGTGACACCGGTATTGTATGCATCCAGATAAACCAGGTTGGGCATGTTCTGTACAGGCGTAAGGTCTTTGATCTCTATTTTTCTAAAAGATATTTTCTCCATGTTCACCAATCCTTTTACGGGATCGATATTTTTTAATTTAATGTTTAAAGAAACATTCAGTTCTTTTAAGTTGATCAAATCTTTTACCGGTGAAATATCTTCTAACTCATTTTCAGAACAATTGAGTTTAATCAACGTAATGCAGGTCGCTACAGGAGCGATGGTTGTGAGCTTATTGCCGATGCAGTACAATTCTTCCAGTTTGGTTAGTTTTTGTACACCTTCTATAGACGTAATTTTTGATTTAGAAATGTCCAGACAAATCAAGCCACTCATTTTGGAAATGGGCGCAAAGTTATCGATAGATGCTCCTGGGATGAATAATTTTTTTACGTTGGTAAATTTGGACAGCGGTTCATAGCTGGTCATGGTGGCATTGGTAAAATCTAACTCTGGCTCGTAAGTGAGTTTACTCAGATCCGATTCACTCGGATAATCTTCCAGTGTGCGAATTTTTTGTAGCGTCGTTTTCCATTCAGGTGTCAGTGTACTCCACCATTGTTGCAAAGGTTCGAGAGCAGGAAGTTCAGGTGATTCTCCAGGAGGCATCACCCCGTAGAGTTTGAAGTTTTTATTGACTGCACCTTCTTTGTCAAAGCGAATGAAAAAAGACATTTTAAAATCTTTGCTGCGAACCAACGTATCTTTTACCATCACACTGTCTGTGGCATGTGTAACGCTATCTGTTACCAGCTTTTTAACAGTTGCCAATTCTTTCCATCGTACCGTTTCGTTTACTTTTACTTCTGCATAGTGAAATCGTCTCCACTGATCGAATTTAATTTTATCAAACAACATCGTTTGTGAGATGCTGTGTGTGCTGCTTCCACCGTAAGAACTTGGTAGTTTATTCATATAAGCCAGGAAGGCAAGTTTCTTATTTGCATCCGTTGAGTCGATGTCGTTCACCACAAACGTATTTCCTTTGGCCAGATTTTCTCTCATGTAACGGACTGATGCGAGCTTCTTCGCATCAGAAGTTGCTGTTGCACTCGTCATGGTATTGAGATAGTCTTCGTAGTTTTTGATTATTTTTTTAAGCTCTGCTTTTTCTGGCTCGGTAGGTGGAAGCAAAACCTGAACTTGTGCGTTAGCTGTAAGGCTTAATAGCAGAAGGAAAATAAATGAACAGATGTGTGTTTTCATAGCTGGTATTGTAATGCTGTAAATGGATGTATTCAATTTTGTAATCAGATGTATTTATTCTTTCAGTACCATGTCGATGCACAACACAGCTGCTAGTACAAGCAATCGCATAGGATTGTCTGGCGTTATGGTATCTTTTATTTCTAATACATAATTATCTGCGGTAGTAAATAATTCTTTCCCTATACCGGCCCATTTTTTAGTGACGTGTGCATATTCCATTGTGTCTTTCATGAATTTGAAATCCCAGCTCGTCCATTTTCCTTGCAACGTGCAGATGATATTTTCATTGTCATCCAGTACATTGAATTTCCCTCCGATTGAGAAAAAATGTTGTTTGAAGATACCTACGCGGTTATCTTTTTCATCGAAAACTTCTACCGTAGATACAAAAATAGAAACACCTCTTCTTACTGAAAGTATTTTTTCTCCGGATGCTGTTTTGACTTCAATGTCAAAAGGAGTCATTCGTTTGTAATCGGTAAAACGAAATATTTTTGTAAAGAGCCCCAGGTTAGGCTCTCTGCAGGTCAGCAGGATGTCTTTCGTATTGGGATCGTAAATGTCAAAGTTGTTGGCGGCTTTGAACATACCAACATGTTCTTTGACTAGAAAAAGGTTTTGGTTTAAAATCGGATTCATGAATGTTGATTTTAGAAAATAGATTATTGTTTGTTAATAGCTTCTCTGATGATCTCGCTGTCCCAGGCATGATCTGCGTGAGGAGAGTGAGAGTGTTGATCTCCGGATAGAATTTCTTCCTGCCAGGCGATTTCCTGTTTCACATCAGAAATATATTGCTTCATGTCATGTCTGCTCTTAGCCAGTCTCCACAACGCTTCTTCGTCGTACTTGAAGAAATTCTGTCCTGCACGTGTTGCCGTATAACTTCTGAATCCAAGCTTCTTTAATACGTCTACACCCAATCGTATAGAAGTATCAATGGTATCGCGGTAAATGTTTCTCAATCCCAAATCCATGATTTCATACGCTTCAAATCGATCTTGTGCCCTGACCATGATTTCCAAATTAGGAAAATGTTTCTTCGCCATTTCTGCTACACGCGCGGTGGTGACAGGGTCATTGATGGCGATGATTAAAATTTCAGCCTCCTGCGCACCAGCAGATTCCATAAGGTCTGCGCGTGTAGCGTCACCGTAGTGTACCTGGAATCCCATTTTGCGGAGAAGATCCACTTGATCAGAATCGTTGTCAAGAATCGTACACTCAATGCGATTGGCTCTGAGAAATCTTCCGATGGTACTGCCAAAATGAGAGAAGCCTGCAATGACTACTCTGTGTTTTCCATTGGTAATTTCAGATGCTCGTTCTTCTTCTATCGTGCTGTCAATTTTTGAAAGTCTGGGTTGAATGATTTTTTCATTGATCAATAACAGCAAGGGTGTTATCGTCATGCTGATCGCTGTAGCCGCCATTAGCAGGTTCATCCAATCGGTAGAAATAATATTGAGTTCGTTGATGAAAGAAAACAATACAAAAGCAAATTCCCCTACTTGAGAAAGTCCGATGGCAAACAATAAGTTCTGATCAAATTTAAGCTCGAATACTTTCCCCGTCAGAAAAAGTACCAATGCTTTCACAAACATCGTTACTGCGACAATTAGAAAGACTTGCATCGTATTATGACCCACCAATTCAAAATTAATCGATGCACCCACAGCGATAAAAAACAATCCCAACAATAAACCTTTGAAGGGTTCCAAATCACTTTCCAGTTCATGTCGGTATTCACTGTTGGCCAGTACTACACCGGCCAGGAACGTGCCCAGCGCTGGACTCAGTCCTACCAGTTCCATCAGGAAAGCGATGGCAAAGACAATGAGCAAAGCGCTCGCTGTAAATAATTCTCTTAAATGTGTTTTAGCAATTAAACGCAGCAAAGGTACAATGATGTAACGACCGGCCAGGATCACCAATGCGACAGATAAAATAACAGCTACCGTTTTCATCCAACCGGGAAAATTTTCCAGCAAGGTATGGTTCGCATGATTAGCAACAGCAGGACCTGCAAAGGCAATCAAGGGAAGAAAAGCGAGAATGGGAATGACAGAAATATCCTGAAACAATAACACAGCAAAGGAACTGCTGCCCGCGGCAGTTTGCATCAATCCTTTTTCTTTCAGTGATTGCAATACAATAGCAGTCGATGACATGGACAATGCTAAAGCAATAGACAGTGCGGCCTGCCAGTGAAAACCCAATAGTGATGCACCGAGAAATAATAAGATAGCTGTACCAAATAATTGCAGTGTGCCCATGCCGGCGATCAATTGTCGCATCCTCCAGATGTGTGCGGGCTCTAGCTCGAGTCCAATGAGGAACAACATCATGACTACACCAAACTCAGCGAAGTGCATGATGTCTTTTCCTTCGTTACCAATGAAGCCCAATAAAAAAGGACCGATCAAAATACCTGCGAGCAGATAACCCAGTACGGAACCCATACCAAGCTTCTTGGCAACAGGCACACAGACAATGGCAGCAGCAAGGTAGATGAGAGCTTGACTTAAAAATCCTCCGACCATAGTTGTAGATAGATTAAGTTGTAAGTATGTAGTAGGTTATGAATATTAAGTTTTGCGTAAATATCATTTCTTGTGATTAGGGCGTGTCCCTGCTTGCCAGCAGGGTCGGGCTCTCGCTCCAAGTCCTCACTCCGCTTCGCTGCGCTCCGGGCTTTCCGTTCGATCCCTCACGCGAACTGCACGTTTTATTTTATTTCTTTATTCACTTCTTCCACCCATTCATCTAAGAAAGCATAACGTTGTAATTCTTCTACATCAAATTCTTCGTAAATCATTTTATGCAACAACGTGCCGAAAAGCGTGGCTTTTTTATTAAGGTCTTCCTGTGTCATGCGGTGCGTGCCTTGTAGCGCGAAAGGTGGAAGATAAGTCATCTTGCATAACTTCGCTGTTTGATTAAACGGTGCAAGAAATTCTCCCACTGTGTAGCGGTTGTAACCTTCCGAATGGTACACTTCTCTGGGTCCTCCTGAGGTGATGGCGTTGAAAATCAGTTTGCCTTCCAATGCATTTCCTCCCGGACCGTAAGCCCAACCAAAATCCAATACCATGTCGATCCATTGTTTCATCAGGGGTGGGGCACTGTACCAAAAGAAAGGATGATGCCAGACAATGATCTGGTGTTCGGAAAGTAATTTTTGTTCATAGTCCACATCCACATTAAAGTTTGGATACTTTTCATACAAATCATGAAACGTAATGAAAGGATCTTTTGGAAGGTTACGAACCATCGCCTGATTGGCTCTGGACTTTTCGTATTTGGGATGAGCGAACAATACCAGTATTTTATTCATAACGATTTGACTTTAGTAGGTCAATGTAATTTCTTCAGCAATGATGTTGACATCGAATATGATTTTACCATCGCGTAATTCGAACGGTATATTTTGTTTTGCTTGTGTAATGGCTTTAGGGGAACCTGTTGCTTGTGTTAAAACAACAGTTAGAAAGTGATGAGTCAATAATTTTTCATCCGGTAGTTTTATTTTTTTGGGTTCAATGAGCAATTTTGTCGCTTGTGCCTGACTATTTTGTTCGGCAATATTTACAGAGGCCGTTGCTTTGTTGTATTGATAGGTGACTACATCAGAAAGTGTAGCCATCCACAGTTTATGTTGTTTTACCAGTTGCTGCAAGTAATCCAGGTGAGTACCATATTCTTCTGCTGTGATGTGCGCCCAGCTTTCATCTTCTATACCGTGCATAACACGTACTGCCCATGATTTGCTTTGTATGGCTTGGTCTGCCATTTCATTTAAGATCGGCAATTTATCTTCTGGTCTGAATACTGTATAATTGATCAGAAAAGGATTTTTCAACGCGGCATCGTTTAATGCGTTTTGCTTACCTGCTCTTGCTCCAAGGTAATGTTTGGTGTATTGTAAATAGTTCAGCATCGTATCGGTAAACAAATCAAACGGAAAAACAAAAAAGGCCGGATGCTTGCCCGTGTTTTTTATAATTAAATCTGTGCTCTCGTCTATTTCTTCCGGAAAATCTTTTTCGTTCCAATCGCCGAAAGTACACCAACTCTGTGGTTGTCCACACTTGTGGGTCATAGAGTGATTCAGGATTTGATGCCCGTGAGCAATCATTTCTTTCGCTTTCTTCCAATCGCGAAAGTCACATTGTCCGGTAATGGCTGCAAAACAGATCGGAAGCTTGCGGTTATAATTCATCGTGTCGATGTATTCTTCAATGCCTCGTGCATACGAAGCGCCAAAGTCATCGTGAATCAATGTATAGGCACCCACAGCATCGTGGCGGAAAGGAGCAATGTATGCTTTCGGTTGAGCCGCTGCTGTAAGTACTTGTATAATAAATAAGAGTGTAATGAAATACGTTTTCATGTTATAATTTCATAAATGGATAATCGTAATGATGCGGAGGTTCAAAATTCCGTTTGACAGATCTCGGAGAAGTCCAACGCAACAAGTTCAATAAAGATCCCGCCTTGTCGTTCGTACCCGAGCGTCTGGCACCGCCGAAAGGTTGTTGGTTCACGACAGCACCTGTCGGTTTATCGTTGATGTAGAAATTGCCGGCAGCAAAACGCAACTTGATCAACACTTCCTGGATCACTTGTTCATCGTCGGCAAACAACGCGCCTGTCAGCGCATAAGGAGAAGTGGTGTTGACCAATTGCAAGGTTTCTTCAAACGCTACATCTTCGTATACATACACGGTCAACACCGGACCGAATATTTCTTCCTGCATCAAACGGTGCATGGGATCCGATACTTGTACAAGGGTTGGCTGAATGAAATAACCTTTTTCTTTATTGCCTGTGCCTCCTGCCAATATAATGGCGTCTTTGCTCTCCTGTGCAAAATGAATGTAACTCATGATCTTGTCAAAAGCGCGTTCATCAATCACTGCATTGACAAGACATGTGAAGTCTTCTACACTCCCGGTCTTCACCTGTGTTAAAATATCGAGTACCCTGTCACGTACCTGGTTCCAAATGCTTTTAGGAATATATGCTCTTGAAGCGGCGGAACATTTTTGTCCCTGAAATTCATAAGATCCTCTGATTAGCGCAATGGACAAGGCTTGTACGTTGGCCGATGGATGAGCGAGTACAAAATCCTTTCCTCCTGTTTCTCCCACAATGCGTGGATAGGATTTGTAGTGGGGTAGATTGTCGCTGATACTTTTCCATAAATGATCAAACACTTGTGTACTTCCAGTATAATGCAATCCGGCAAATTCAGGATGAGCAAAAACAATTTCGCCGGTTTCCGAACCATCTGTATAAATCAAATTGATCACACCATCGGGCAATCCCGCTTCCTGCAAGACTTGCATGATGACCCAGGCAGAATAAATCTGACTGAACGCAGGTTTCCATACCACGGTATTTCCCATCAAAGCCGGTGCCGTTGGTAGATTGCCCGCAATGGCTGTAAAGTTAAAAGGAGTAATGGCTAATATAAATCCTTCCAGCGGCCTGTATTCACTGTAGTTGTGAATGCCTTCCGGAGAATAAGGTTGTATGTTGTTGATCTCTTTGTAAAAGTGAACATGGATGCGAAGAAAATCAATCAACTCACAAGCAGAATCGATTTCTGCCTGGTAGGCATTTTTCGATTGACACAACATCGTTGCGGCATTGATCTTGAAGCGATACTTGGTAGCCAGCAATTCTGCCGCACGACTGAAGACGGCACAACGTTCGTCTATGCTTTTATTCATCCAGTTTCCCTTTGCTTTTAATGCAGCAAGGATAGCTTGTTGAATGTGTTCAGAAGTACCCTGGTGAAAATAACCCAACGTATGAGCCAACTCGTGCGGCGGGCGAATTTCATGGCGATCGTTGGAAAAAATTTCCTTGCCATCGATCAATTGTGGAATCTCTAATACCTGACCTTTCAATTCCTGGATCGCTTGCTGCAGCATCTCGCGTTCATGAGATCCGGATGCATAGTGCAGTAGAGGTTCGTTATAGCTGATGCTTTGTGTCATTATAAAAAAGTTTTAAGTGTACTTAAACAATCGATTTCATAAGTGAGTATTTCTTCGTGTTTGATTTGATGACGATTCACAAACACCTGGTCGATGCCGGCATTCTTTGCTCCCAATACATCGGCATACAAATCATCACCGATCATGAGGCATTGATGCGGAAGGATACCGGCAGTCTGTAGCGCATAATCAAACATACGTTGATCGGGTTTCATGTATCCGCTTTCATCGGCATGAATCACTTCTTTGAAGTAATGATCGAGTCCGGCACTTTTTAGTTTGACGAATTGTGTATCGCTAGAGCCATTGGTGAGAATATGCAAGACGTACTGTTGAGCAAGATAATCCAGTACTTCATGTGTATGCGGAAATACGTTTGACTTGGTTGGACAGATAGAAATGAATTGTTCGTCCATTCCTTGTGGTACATCGCTTTCTTGCAAGCCTAACAAATGAAAGGTACGAGCGAAACGTAAGTTGCGAATTTCTTCTTTCGTCACTTTCCCTCTGTGCAAATCATCCCACATGCTGTCGTTGATCTGGCGGTAAGAAATAATGAACTCACTTAGCACAATGTTGAAACGGTGCAATTGATGCTGTGCATACAATTCATTCAGTGTCTCGGCACAATTCGTACTGAAATCCCAAAGTGTATGGTCCAGGTCAAAGAAGATGTGTTCGTATTTTTTCATCTTAAAATTTCAGTCGCAAACGTTCTACGGGTTCATTATGGATGATGTGCTTTTCGAAAATTTCCTGTACATCTTCCAGTTGAACTTTTCCATAGAACACTCCTTCAGGATAGACCACCAGTGCGGGGCCTAAGCCACATACATCCAGGCAACCGGCCTTCTGCGCGCGCACATCCACCATCAGGTCGTGTTCTTTTACTAAATTTTTAAAAGCATCTACCAGTTGCATGCCGTGTACTTCTCCGCAGCTTTTTTTTCCTTCCGGTTTTTGATTGGTGCAAATGAAGATGTGTTTTTTGTATTTCATAGTTATTGTGATGAGTGTTAGTCCTATTGTCTTGTCGCTAAATCCCCTGAAGGGGACTTTGCTTTCTTGTAAATGAGTTAGTATTGTGATGAAGCACACTAGTGTGTTTAAGTTAATCAGTTTTTGTTTAGCAATAAAATAAAGTCCCCTTCAGGGGATTTAGGGGCAAGACAGTATTACTTTTGCGCGAAGGATTTTCTGTAGTTATTAAACTATAGTTCCGGTACAATGTATTTATTCTGCTTGATGTGTAATTTTCGTATGGCCAATTCGTTGTTGGAATACAATGTTCGATATTCCGTAATGTCTTTCTGCAATACAGGATCTTTGCTAAAGAAAGAGAATAACTTGGTGATGATGTCGTGGTACGAATTGTTGATATAATAATACACCCATTGATCGGTCTTTTGGTGCTTGAGCAATCCTGTGTTTTTAAGATACGTCAGATGTCTTGATGTTTTGGTTTGAGTAAAATCAAGAATCAATTCCAGGTCGGAAATACACATTTCCTTATTTTTGAGAATAAGATGCAGGATACGAATGCGTGATTCGTCGCTGAGCGCCTTGTAGATTTCGGCTCCCTTGCTGATATCTGTATGCTTGATTCGAATCATAACAAAAAAGATTACTTAAAAATAGTCAAAACTTATTATTTCTTTGTTAATTAGTGATGAAAGAGCAGTCACACTTTGCCATGTCCCTTCCCAACACCGTACGAAATATATTTCTGATCCTGTTAAGCTTGTTTTTAGCGTTCCAAGTTACTGACTTAAAGGCTCAAGGAAAGCCAAAACTCATACAGTTCTCAGGATTGGTCGTTGCTGGTGACAGTTCGTATGGAATTCCCAATGTACACATTTACATTCCACGATCAGGCAGAGGTACGACGTCCAATTTTTTAGGATACTTTTCTATGCCCACATTGGAGGGAGATACCGTTGCTATCAAAGCAGTGGGTTATCGTGAAAAGATGTTTGCCATTCCACGAAATTTGCAGGAAGACAAATGGTCATTGATCATCTCGCTATCTGAAGATACACTGTCCTTGCCTGATGTAGAGGTATTGCCATGGCCAACGGAAAAAATATTTAAAGAAGCATTCATAGCACTTAAATTACCCGAGCAAGACATGCACAATATGAATCAAAACCTGAACGATCAGGTGATGAAGCGCATGATGTACAACATGGGTGCAGATGGTGCGGCCAATCATAATTTTTACATGAATCAACAGATCATCAAACAGCAAAATCGTTTTTCTGTACCGACCATTTCTTTGTTGAATCCTTTTGCCTGGCAGAAATTTATCAAATCGGTCAAAAAGGGAGGCATGCGGGAGCAATGGAGAGAGAATGACGATGGATCAGATGATAAAAGGTGAAAACAACCGAAATAGAACGTAAATTTTTAGTGCTGCCTGAGCACAGGGGCGCCTTGGCGAAAGAAGCAGGAGTTTATCTTCGGCAGGGTTACCTTAGTACAGATCCTGCGAAAACCATCCGCATTCGCATCAAAGACGATCAGGCTTTTTTAACAGTAAAAGGATTGACCATAGGAATCAGCCGCACCGAGATAGAAACAGCCATCACTCGGATTTCTGCAGAAGCATTCTTCGATGCCTTTATTTCAAATGAGGTGCAAAAAATTCGTAGAAATGTAATAGTTGATGGCAAATGCTGGGAAGTCGATGAGTTTTTAGGAAGACATCAAGGACTCTGGCTGGCTGAAATAGAGCTGGATCACGCAGAAGAAAAGGTGGAATTGCCTGTTTGGGCAGGTCGTGAAGTAAGTGCCGAAAAGGAATATTTCAACTCTTACCTGGCAGATCACGGTTTAAATGGCATTGCATTGGTGTAAGTTTTTGCTTCTTTTTCATAATTTATCTAACTTGTGACAAGGTTTAAAATTGATAATATGAATAAGACGTTTACTGTATTGCTTGCGCTGTGTTTGATAAGTTTTAGCTTGAAAGCACAAGACGATTTATTAAGCAAACATATCCCTGAGCTGAAAAAGATTTTCAAAACAGAAAGCGCCACATTCCGCGGATTTAACTTTGGTGATACGAAGACAACCATCAAAGCTGCAGAAGATGCACCGATAGAAGGAGAAGGAAAAGATTTCGTGGTGTACAAAGTGAAGATCGATGAAAACGAATACGCAGAGATCATGTACACATTTGATGAACAGGACAAAGTAAAAATGTTTGGTGTAGCCTTTATTGAAAATGTAAACCTGTCTGCGGAAGAAAGAATACTGGATGATTTTCAGGCGTATTTTACACAAAGACATGGCAAGTTTGCGGTGAACAATAAGAACGATGAAGTGTGGACCGCAGCCGATGGCTACGTGATTGAAATGGGTGACTCCAGCGATGGGAAAAGTGATTTGTTGGAAATCGAGATTGAGATTTTTAAAAAGTAGTGATCAGAAAAAAAGGTCAGGAAGTATTTCCTGACCTTTTTTTATACTGTATGTCCCGTCAGGGACATCATATGGGTAACACAAAAAGAAATAATATATCAAGTCCCTTTAGGGACGACATCAGACAGCTTGTCATTGAAAAAATGAATTTAATAACAGACCAATATATATCGTCCTAAAGGGACTTGGTTTGCTTGTCAATTATTGACTACAGAGATTTTGTCCCTATGGGACTGGCCTTATTCGTGTAGAATTGATAAGAACAATAAGCAATTAAAAAGGGTCAGGAAATATTTCCTGACCCTTTTTAATTTATGCTCTACTGATTACTGATAAACTGTTCACTATTTTATCTCAAACCCCAACGCTTTCAAATCCTTCCAAAAATGTGGATACGATTTTTCTACCACTTCTGGATTTTCTATCGACAGTTCGCCAAGCAGCGCCAATGGAGCAAAAGCCATGGCCATGCGGTGATCTTTGTAAGTGGCGATGTGTTGGTTGTTCATCTTGAAATTTCCTGGAACAACTTTATACGTATCGTCTTTGACAATCTCTTCTAAGTCAGCACCGAATTTCCTTAATTCATTTTGTATCGCCGCAATGCGATCGGTTTCTTTGATGCGCAAACTTTCCAGTCCGCTCATCGTAACCACTTGTCCTTTTGCTGCCGCTACTACCGCGATGGTTTGTGCCAGGTCAGGACAGTCGGTGAAATCTTGCTCGAAAGGTTTGGCAACGAAGTTTGTGATTTTTTCTAAATGCAATCCTTGATCTGTGAACGTAGATTTCACACCCATCTTTTCCATGATAGAAGTGATCACGCGATCGCCTTGCAGTGAATCGGATTTATAACCTTTGATGTAGAAGTCTGCTTCCGGTGCGATCGCTGCAATGCTAAACCAGTAGCTTGCTGCAGACCAGTCTGACTCTACGCTGTAGGTTGTGCCTTTGTATTGTTGATGAGGAACAGCAATGCTGCTACCTTCCCATGTTGCTGTGACGCCAAACTTTTGCATCAATTGCAAAGTCATGGCTATGTAAGGCTTTGATCCAATCTTGCCAGTCAATTCTAATTTTAAACCTTGTGGCAATAAAGGTGCAATCATTAGCAAAGCCGTGATGTATTGACTGCTCACGTCTCCGCGTATGGTGAGTGTATTCGTTTTTACTTCTTTCGGATCAAAAGGTTTGATGAGCAATGGAGGATAACCCTCTTTTTCCTGATAAGAAATATCAGCACCTAATGTGCGCAAGGCATCGACCAACAATAAGATCGGACGCTCTTTCATGCGCATCGTACCGGTCATGATTCTTTTCTTTCCGCTTACTGCAGAGTAAGCCGTCAGGAAACGCATGGTAGTACCCGCATCGAGCACATCCCATGTTTCTTCATTATCGTGTTGCAGCAAACGAATCATCGTTTGTGTATCACGTGCATTCGATAAATTTTCTAATTGCCCTTCTTTTCCTGCCAGTGCATGGATCACCAATACGCGATTACTTTCGCTTTTGGAAGACGGAGGAGTGATGGCGCCTTTGATAGAGCCTTTGTGTTTGGATAGAGAAAGGTTGGTGAGCGTAACGTTGTCCATTATCCGATCAATGTATTATAATAAGTGAGTGACTGTTTCATGAGTTCAGCCGAAACCGCTACATTGTAGTTGGCCTGACCGATTTTTTGAAGAAGAGAAAATAATACGGCGCCTTGTTCATTCTTTTTGTCGTGCAGTGTCAAGTTGATGATTTCATCCAATGCAGCATCAGGAATGTGTACGTGTCCGTATATCGAGATGATATAGTTTTGTATTTCTTTCAGTTCGTCTTTTGAGATGAATCCTTTTTCTACGGCTAGAAAAGATTCTACAATCATACCGATGGCAATGGCCTCACCGTGTAAAATACGATTTCCTTTTTCCAGGAAATAACTTTCTACGGCATGACCCAAGGTATGACCAAAGTTCAATACTTTTCTCAATCCCTTTTCAGTTGGGTCTTCTGTCGTGATGAGGTATTTGATATTTACAGAATGCGGAATGACTTCGTCCCAATTTTGTGCTTCGAGAGATTGTTCTTTGATCTTGTGCCAGGCCAAAGCATCAGCAATGAGTGCATGTTTGATGACTTCTGCAAAACCAGATCTCAATTCTCTTTTGTCTAATGTTTTCAAAAAAGTAGAGCAAATGATTACGGCTTCCGGTTCTTTAAAAACACCGATATGATTTTTAAAATGATCGAAATCGATTCCTAACTTTCCTCCTACACTGGCATCTACTTGTGAAAGAAGGGTAGTCGGTATTTGAATAAAGTCTATTCCCCTTTTGTAAGTTGCCGCACAGAAGCCGCCCATATCGCCGATCACGCCGCCGCCAATGTTGATGACTACTGCTTTGCGATCCATTTCAAATTCTGTCATGGTGCGCCAGATGTCGCTGCAGGTGTTTAAGTTTTTATGCTCTTCACCCGATTTGATGACACAGCCGTTTACTTGTTCGAGGAAGGAAGCAGAGAAAAGCGGAAGGCAATGTTTTTTCGTATGCTCATCTACAATTAACAAGACTTTACTATAACCTTTCTTGCTGAGAAAGTCAGACAGTGTTGTTTGTGGATCCCGGGTAAATAAAATTTCAGAGGGCATGCAAAACTTCCAAAAGGATTGAAATGAAAAGTCCCGCGCCAAAGGAGCGGGACTGATTAATTATAATGAAATCAAATTAAGCTTTGCTTTCAACAGCTTTCATGATTTCCGTTTGCTTACGGATAGATTCTTCGTGAATGATCTTGAATAAATCTTCTACATACGTTTCACTCAAATTCATTTTCTGAGCAAGAGATGTCAAGTTCTTCATGATCTCATCCCAACGATTGACCTGAAGGGTAGTCACGTTGTTGTCTTTTTTGTATTCACCGATTTTTTCAACGATCGCCATACGAGCGGTCAATACTTCGATCAACTCTCTGTCTAAGCTATCAATCTTCGCTCTCAAATCTTCGAGACTATCATTGAAAGATTGGTTATCGCTTGTTACTTCACGGATTTTCAAGTCACGCAAGATTTCTCCCAATCTGGAAGGAGTCACTTGTTGATCTGCGTCACTCCATGCTTTGTCTGGATCGATGTGTGTTTCAATCATCAAACCATCGAAACCAAGATCCATTGCTTTTTGAGAAATATCGAAAATCAAATCTCTCTTACCACCGATGTGACTTGGATCACAGATGATCGGAATTTGCGGAGCGATACGTTTCAATTCGATCGGAATAGACCAGGTTGGGACGTTACGGAATTTAGATTTATCAATCGTAGAAAATCCACGGTGAATAGCGGCTAAGTTTTTAATACCTGCTCTGTGGAAACGCTCGAATGCGCCTATCCATAGACCCAACTCAGGGTGAGTAGGGTTCTTTATCAATACCGGTATGTCTACACCTTGTAAAGCATCTGCCATTTCTTGAATCGCGAAAGGACTCACAGTAGTACGTGCTCCGATCCACAATACGTCCACGCCGTATTTCAATGCTAATTCTATATGTTCAGGGTTGGCCACTTCAGTACCAATCATCATCCCCAACTCTTTCTTCACATCTGCAAACCACTTCAAGCCTTCTTCGCCTGCGCCTTCAAAAGCATTTGGTCTTGTACGTGGTTTCCATATACCTGCGCGAAGTACATCTACTTTACCCAACTCTTTCAATTGCTTAGCGGTAGCCAACAATTGTTCAGGAGTTTCTGCGCTGCACGGTCCTGCAATGATCAAAGGCTTGTGTGTAGTCTTTGCCCATGTTTCAATGGGATTCACTTGAAGATCAACTTTCATAATCTATTCCTCTCTGTTGTTTGTTGTTTTTTTATTTCAATAAGAACCTGTTCCTTTACGTTCAAATTCCATTATGAGTACCTTATTTAACGATACTAAAATCGCGTTTCGCTCCAAGTCGAATAAACAGTTGCTTCAAGCGTACTGGTTATTTCGATTAATGGGCTTCCCCGAGCTCACAAAGATAGGGACTTATTTTATAAAAACAGCATTAAAAGCGCCTCTGGGACTTAAAAAAGTTATAAAAAGTACTTTGTATCAACAGTTCTGTGGAGGCGAAACCCTGCCTGAATGTGAAAAGACCATGGCGGAACTGGCTCGTTTCGGTGTATTCAGCATTCCAGACTATGTAGCAGAGGGCCAGGAAACTCAGCAGGCGTTTGATCAGGCCATGTTTCAGGTATTGGAAACGATACAAATGGCGTCCCGTAATTCTTCCATTGGCTTTGCCGTTTTTAAAGTGACAGCCTTAGGTTCGGCTCAGGTATTGTCTCGTAAGCAGGCAGGTCTTTTGTTATCCGATGCCGAAGAACAAGAGTGGGAACTTATTCAAAAGAGAGTGCACCACATCATTTCATCCGCTGTAGAAGCTGGTGTTCGTGTCATGATCGATGCGGAAGAAAGCTGGATTCAAGATGTGATCGATGAACTGGCCTACTCTGCGATGTTTCTTTATAACATAGACAAAGCCTGGGTTTTCAATACCTGTCAGATGTACCGCAGCGATATGCCGGCACGATTGAAAAAGTTGAAAGCAATGGCGGTAGAAAAACATTTTATTCCTGGAGTGAAACTTGTGCGTGGCGCTTACCTGGAAAAAGAAAACAAACGCGCTGCTCAATTGAACTATCAAAGTCCGATTTGGTCCACCAAAAAAGAAACCGATCAGGCTTACGACGAAGCGTTGGATTACTGCTTTGCACAAGGGATTGCATTGTGCATCGGTACACACAACGAAGACAGTGTAGAGACGGCTATTCGATTGATGAAAAAAAATAATGTAACAAGCAATAATGAAAATTATTGCTTCGCGCAATTGTTCGGTATGAGTGATCACATCACTTTCAACCTGGCTGAACAAGGTTATCGTGCGGCGAAGTATCTACCTTTTGGTCCAATGAAATTAAGTCTACCTTATTTGTTTCGAAGAGCAAATGAAAACAAATCGGTATCCGGACAATCAAGCAGGGAACTGGAACTATTGAAAAAAGAATTGCGCAGAAGGAAAAACAGTTGATCCCATTCATGATCTATTCTCAACACATTCGTAAATTATTATTGTTGGCTTATCCGGTGACGCTAGCGCAACTCGGGCACATTTCGGTGGCGTTGGCAGATACGTACATGGCCGGAAAGCTCGGTGGCATGTACCTTGCAGCGGCTACGCTGGCGTTCAGCTTTTATTTCCCTTTTCTTTTTTTTGGTATTGGCATCTCAAGCGGTCCTTCTCCACTGATTGCGAAAGCACAAGGAGAAAACGATCGCTCCATGATTCAATCACTCTTCTGGCAAAGTCTGCACATGAATATTATTGTTGGTGTATTGCTGACCGCTTTTATTTATTTAAGTGCTTCGCGTATTCACTGGTTCAATTCTGATCCTGTATTATTAGAACATGCGATTCCTTTTTTGCACATCATTGCTTTGTCGGTATTGCCCACGATGATCTTTCAATCCTTCCGTCAATATGCAGAGGGCCTCTCCAGTACCAGTCCCTCGATGTTCATTAGTATTTTCGGAACAGTAGTAAATGTGTTTTTCAACTGGGTATTCACACGCGGTGCATTGGGTTTTCCTGAATTGGGTTTGAATGGCATTGCGCTTGGTACCTTGATTTCACGGGTGGTCATGGCTTTAATGATGGCAGCTTATGTATTGCAGGCACCTCTATTGAATCAATATTTGAAAGGAGCGTATTACATGCGCATGCAATGGACCATCATGCGACACATGTTGAAGAAAAGTTTTCCCGTAGGCATACAGCTTTCTGTAGAATCAGGTGTGTTTAGTTTGGGCGCGATCTTCATTGGTTGGTTGGGCACAACGGCCATTGCTTCTCATCAGATTGCCTTGAACCTGGCGGCTACGTCTTATATGGCTGCTACCGGTTTGACAGCCGCAGTATCGGTAAGAGTAGGGTATGAATGGGGTGCAGGAAATGTAAAAGAAATTCGCAAAGCAGGCTTGACCGCTTTTGGATTGGTGAGTGTATTCATGCTTTCGGTCAGCGTGTTGTTCATTTTATTTCGCTACGAATTGCCGGCTTTGTTTGTCATGGAAACAGACATCATTAATACGACTGCCGGTTTATTATTGACGGCCGCCTTATTTCAACTCGCCGATGGAGTGCAGGTGATTGGCATCGGCGCATTGAGAGGCATCGGCGATGTAGTGGCTCCTACCTTGATTGCTATTTTAGCTTATTGGGCCATTGGTTTGCCGATCGGTTACTGGCTTACTTTTTCCTGCGGCATGGGTGTGCAAGGCATCTGGTATGGATTTACGATTGGACTGTTTATTGCAGCGGTATTGATGTTTGTGCGGTTTATGGTCTTGTCGGGAAAAATGAGGAAGAATTAATGAAGTAGCAATGTTATTGTTAGTCCTATAATTCCCCGAACAGTTCAGTTGATCCACAGTATGGGTATCGCAAATGAAGAAGGGCAGACTATACATTCTTTCTTACATAAATTAATTCATCAAATAATTTTAATTATCTACAGATGGAAAAAGTACTTTATACCGCCAGCGCAACAGCTACAGGTGGTCGCAATGGATCAGTGAAATCGTCAGACGGAGTGTTGAATTTGGAAGTGCGCATGCCCAAAGAATTGGGCGGAAGCGGTGGGGCATATTCCAATCCGGAACAATTGTTTGCCGCAGGGTATTCCGCTTGTTTTGATAGTGCGGTCAATCACCTGGCTCAATTGCAAAAACAGACTATTCAATCTACCGTTACTGCTCAGGTAGGCATTGGCGCCAACACGACGGGCGGTTTCGAACTATCGGTGAAGTTGCACGTTGACATCAAAGGTCTTGATCAGGCGGCGGCAGAAGAGCTGGTGAACAAGGCGCACCAGGTATGTCCGTACTCCAATGCGACGCGCAACAATATCCCTGTCGAATTGTCCGTAACAGCAACGGTATAGCAGGAAGGCAAGGATATCCCGTCAGGTAGCAGCCGGATATCCTTACCTGATTTAATGATTAGTGATCTGTCCGCTATACGAGCTGATCTAATGCCCTTTTTTTCATACCTGATCTTCAGGAAGTCGTTTCGTCTTCGTGATTTAATCACAATAAAAGTATCTTTTTATTCGATTGAGAGGAATATTTTCTGGTAGAGAAGTCATACTTATTTTTGTAGGAATGCGTATTATCAGTATCTTCAAACATTCACTAAACAGACCCACATGAAAAAATTAATTACACTGCTCTTTTTCTTCTTTACTGGTATTGCAGGCTCGTTTGCGCAAGATGAAGTCTTTGGATTGAAAGTAGGAGATGTTGCTCCGGATTTCAGCTTGTACGATCAGAACGAACGCATATTTAAATTATCAAAGGCACTTGAAAAAGGTCCTGTGGTAGTGTTTTTCTACCGTGGACAATGGTGTCCTTTTTGTACAAAGTACATGAAGAATTATCAGGACTCGTTGAAATACATCACAGCTAAAGGTGCACAGATTGTAGGTATCAGTGCCCAGATGGAAAACGCAGTGCAGAAAAGTATTGAGAAAACAGGCGCCACTTTTCCCTTGTTATCAGATCAGAATAAGAAAACTTGTTTCAAATACGATACGCTGTTAAAGGCGGATATGACCAATGAGGAAGCAAATCCTGTTCCTGCTTTGTATGTCGTAGGAAAGGATGGAAAAATAAAATACGTCCACTTTCCCGATTCATTTACATTGAGAGCAAACGTCAGTGATTTTCTTCCCTTCTTGTAAAGAAGGGTGATCAGTG
>JAQBNU010000022.1 GCA_028288365.1 Chitinophagaceae bacterium
AAGTAGACTATCCCAGCGTTTGCCTTGGCGATACGGTTCGTGTGACCTTTAACGGAGCCAGTAGTACTTGGGTCTATCTTTTTGGAGACGGACCAAGCAGCACGTCGAATGCTTCACTTCCTATGCACACATATTTATCTACCAGTCCTTCCGGAGGGTATCAGTTTGAACAATTAGTGAATACAGCAACTACCCATACGGACCCTGTTACAGGTGCTTCGGAGAATTATGTTTATTACATCATTCCGATAACAGTCGCAGACACATCAAAAATAAATTTAACCTATAAGGCATGTGCCAATGGTGACGTTTATGTGTACATCGCCGACAACCGTTTCGACGCTTACGATATAAGCTTTGGAGATGGTGCGACAACCACTGCTACACGTGCTGCTGGTTCAGACACTACCACTACGTTTCATAACTATACTTCGATAGCACCTTTTAATGTCATCGTTAAAGGTAAATTTACGAAAGGCAACACATGCAAGGCCGCGGACGCCTCTATCACAGTTCAACCTATTGCTGCTATTCCCAAACCAAATGTTACCTATTTAGAAACCACAGTAGAAGATCTGGCCAATGGTGAACTTCAGGTAAATTTCATTAACACCAGTGGTTATACTTACGATCTTCAATTTAAACGCAATGGGTTCCCCTATAACACAGTAGCTACGGTACCCACTACAGCTACTTCTTTTACTTTCAACAAGACGAATACAGGATTTCCTTCTTTGAATACCCAACAAGTTGAATATTGTGTAAAAGTATATACCTCGATTAGTGGTTGTGGAACATCTGTTCAATACGATGAAATTTGCTCCGTTACGAAATTCAATCTTACGGCTGCTGACTTGGAGAACGATCTGACCTGGGTAACCACACCTGCTTCAGGACAAACCATCACTTCGATGGATATACTAAGAGACGCTAATGCGCCGGTTGTTTTACCGGGCGCTCCTACTTCCTACAATGACAATACAGGAATTACCTGTACCACTTCCTATCAGTATCAGGTAAAAGCGGTGTTGAGTACTACGTCTTCGCTTGGAGCTCAATATAGTCTCGGACCAAAAAAATCGATCACCGCTACTTCTTTGACTACACGCCCGGCTTTGACCAATGTAAATTCTACCATTAATGGTTCCAGTATCAATGTCACATTTGACGCAGTAGGTGGAGGATTTACAGCCAAAACCTATACACTGATGGAATCTGTAAACGGTGGTGCATACAATTCTGCGGCTTCCAATAACGGATCACCCACCAACTTTACCTTAACAGGTAGAAATACCTCTACAGACACTTATTGCTATCAGGTCAATTATGTGGACCAATGTAATCTTTCTCCAATAACTGGATCTGCCGTTACAACCTGTCCTATTAAACTAACTATAGGGCTAGCCGAAGACGGTACAGTAGCCATCAACTGGACGTCGTACAGTGGCAGTAATACAGTAGGAACATATACCATTGAAGTAAGAGATGAAAATGGAACAGTCATCAAAACTATTCCAGGCGGTTCAGGTACCAGTGCGACTGATCTACTCAGTTCTAGTGGTGGACAGTTGTATTATATAGTCATTGCCGATAATGGCAGTACATCTGCTTTAGTGGAATTAGAATTGTCTCCTGCTGTATTTGTGCCTAATGCCTTTTCTCCTAATGGAGATGGAACCAATGACCATTTTGAACTCAAAGGCCGTTTCATTAAAAGTGTAGAAGTATCCATCTTTGATCGTTGGGGGGAACCGGTGTTTCATTCCACGGATATCAAAGATCAATGGGATGGTAAAGTCAAAGGATCAGATGCCATGGTTGGCACTTATGCTTATACTGTAGATGTGGTAGGAATAAAAGGGGAATCCATCAAACAAAGAGGAACGGTTTCTCTAGTCAGATAATAAAATACGAACTATGAACATGATGGATATGTTTGGTATGCTTGGAAAAGCAAAAGAGATCCAAACAAAAATTCAGGAATTTAAAGACAATGCGGTAAAACTTACAGCATTGGGCGAAGCTGGAGGTGGCATGGTAAAAGTAACCATGAATGGTAAAAAACACTTGGTAAAAATAGATATTGAACCTTCTCTTCTAAAACCCGAAGAAGCTACTATACTTCAAGACCTTATTGTTGCCGCTACCAACAAAGCAGCGATGGAGATTGATACCATTATGAAAGAAGAACTGAAGAAACAAACGGAAGGAGTGTTACCCAACATTCCAGGATTTGATTTGGCTTCCTTGATCAGTTAATCTTCACATGTCAGAAGTTGCAGTTGCGATCCTTAATTGGAATGGCCTTACTCACCTCCAAACTTATTTACCGGAACTGGTTGCGCACAGCGAGCAAGCCACAATCTATTTAATAGACAACGGTTCCACAGATGATTCTCTGCATTGGGTAAAGACGCACTACCCTGCTGTTGTACCGGTGCTATTGACGACTAATCATGGCTTCTGTGAAGGATATAATCTAGGCTTGTCGGAATTAAAAGAGCCTTATTTCATTTTGCTCAATTCAGATGTAAAAGTTACCGCCAACTGGATCGCACCAATGCTTCAGCTGTTGGAAACAAATTCAAACATCGCCGCTTGTCAGCCTAAATTATTGGATGTTCGCCATCCTTCTTTATTTGAATACGCGGGTGCCAGCGGAGGCTTTTTGGATCGCTTTGGATTTCCTTTTTGCAGAGGACGAATTTTCCAAACAGTTGAAAAAGATACTCTACAATACGAACAGGCCATACCTATTCACTGGGCCAGTGGTGCCGCTCTGATGATCCGTTCTCATTTATTCCATTCGCATGGAGGCTTCGATTCACGGCTATTCGCTCACATGGAAGAAATAGATTTATGTTGGCGATTGCGTAGTTCGGGATATGAAATTTATTCCTGTCCTCAATCTGTTGTATATCATCTTGGTGGAGGAACACTAGCAGTAGACAATCCCCGAAAAACTTTTTTGAACGTTCGCAACAATCTGCTGATGTTGAATAAAAATCTTCCCTCCCGTTTAAAATGGGAAATTTTACCCGCCAAGCTTACACTGGATGGAATAGCGGGAATTTATTTTTTATTACAAGGCAAATGGAAAAATACCCTCGCCATCATCAAAGGCCACTGGGCGTTTTACCTTAGCCCGTCACCACATGACAAACATAGACCTTTAGAAGAAGGCAAAGAGAAATCTTATGCTTCGCTTTATTCCAAATCCATGGTGTGGGAGTATTATATTAGGGGGAGGAAAAAATATTCTGAGCTTATGGAGAGATCAGAACTGTAACTACTCATTATCTGTTTTCAGATTTCTGATTTCTCATCTCTTCTTATATATTATATGTCCCAAACCGGATTTCTCTTTTTCCTGAAATGACGATGAATGTTCATGCTGAAAAACAAAACCAGGTATACAACAAGCGGTGAACCTAAGGTTAAAAAGGAAAGGTAGATAAAAAATAAACGCACACTTCCGGTTGCCATTCCAAGCTTATCACCCCAGAAAGCACACACACCAAACGCCTGTTTTTCAAATAATGCTTGTATTTGGCTGATCAAACCCATAGTTACTCTTCTAACATTCAATACTAAAGTAATATAATGTTGGTTATTATTCAAAAAAAGCCCGTTTTTTATTGACTTAATTAGATAAACAGTTATTTTCGCATATATCATACATAAAGAATTTACGAAGAACTTTTTATCCAACTCAATTATGGCATTTAAAAGAAGACAATTTATCGCGATACTGTTTACAGGACTAGTTCTTGTCAATGGTTGTGCATTGAAGCAAATGGTTAAGCTTGCAAAAAACCAGGAGCTTACTGTTACTCCAAACCCATTGGAAGTACACGGAGACAGCGTAGCATTCCAAATGACTGCTTTATTGCCTCTGAAAATGTTGAAGAAAAACAAGATCTATACAGTGGATCTTCGTTATCAATATGGTGAGCAAAAAGTTGATCTTCAGACGTTAGAGTTTGTTGCTACAGACTATCCGAATGCAAAAACAGAACAGCCCAAAGTGACTAAGCATTATGCTTTCGCTTATAAGCCTGAAATCGGAAACGGGGACTTGATAGCAGTAGGTACTGCTTACAACCTGGCTAAAACAAAAAACAAAAAGACTGTTGATTTCCCAATTGCTAAAGGGTTGATCACTACTTCAAGATTAGTAAAAGACTATTACTATGTAGCTTATGCTGATCATGGATATAACAACAAAGAAGAATTGGTTCCTACCGCAGTAGATTTCTACTTCGAACAAGGTAAATCAAAATTGAGACCTTCTGAAACTAAAGGAACGAATGGTAAATTCCTTGACGCTTTCATCGCTCAGAAAAACATCACCAGAACAGTCACTATCGTAGGTTCTCACTCTCCAGAAGGAAGAGAAGCTAAAAACACTGAATTGGCTAACGAACGTGCAAAAGTAATCGAAGCATACACTAAAGAGCGTTTGAAACATTACGGTTACAAACACGATTCTATCAACTTCGTAGCTAAAGGCTTGATCCTTGACTGGGAAGGTTTGAAAAAAGAATTGACTACTACTACTCACCTTGATGAAGCT
>JAQBNU010000120.1 GCA_028288365.1 Chitinophagaceae bacterium
TTCCGCAACCATCAGAGAAAAAGCAACGATCTATCAATTGCTGAAAAGACCCGGACTTGATCTGGATACCCTGACTCAATCAGAACTTCCAGCTTTTGATTATATCAGACAACAAACAGACGACGCCAAAGAACAAGCCATCATTGAAATCAAATACCGGGACTACATAGAAAAGGAACAGCAAGTAGCAGAGAAGATCATGGCCCTGGAAGATCTCCAGCTGAAAGATAACTTTGACTACCATGCCATCACTTCTCTCTCTACTGAGGCTCGTCTTAAGCTCAGCAAATTCAAACCTAAAACTCTTGGCCAGGCGTCAAGAATAAGTGGTGTCAATCCATCCGATATATCCATCCTCATGATCTACATGGGTAGATAATAATTGTGCTCCAGTGAAACAGAATACATACGCTCTTCTACTAGGTTTCTTCAAATTGACCTTTTTCTTTACCGGTTGTGCAAACATCATCCCGCCAACAGGTGGACCAAAAGATGCAAAAGTTCCGGTCGTTAAAAAGATGATTCCAGAAATAGGCGTTACCAATTTCAAAGGAGGAATCATTATGATTGAATTTGACGAGGAAATAGAACTAGATCCAAATCCGAATAATATCCTGATATCCCCGATCATAGACGGAAAGATAGAGTTCAAAGACAAAAAGAAGAAGTACCTGGAACTCACTATTCCTCATACACTGAAAGAAAATACGACTTACTCCATTAGCCTTACTAACATGGTGAAAGATGTGACAGAAGCTAACGTTGTCCGCGATATTACTTATGCTTTTAGTACAGGACCATTACTAGACTCTCTTACCTTATCAGGTAAAGTAGTGAACATAGAAAATAAACAACCCATCAAAGAAGTAGCCATAGGTCTGCATGAAATAAGCGACACGCTAAATCTTAAAAAACATAAACCTTTATACTTGACTTACTCTGATGAGAAAGGATTATTCAAATTCTCCTATCTAAAAAAAGGCACTTATTTTCTTTTTGCGCTACAAGATAAAAACAAGAACATCATTTTTGACAACCAGGAGAAAACGGACTTCATCAAAGAAATATCCATCTCTAGTGACATTAAAAAGCCTATTACACTCGAACTAAGTACAAGTGATACCAGCGGTAATAAAATACTCTCCAAAAAACCAGTACAGCAAAAACAAGTCGTTTCCTATAGAAATGGTATCAAAAAATACCGTTTCAAAACTACTCATCCAAAAGACAAATTACATATTCTTCAAGACCGAAAGAAAGCCAAGGAACTAAGCGTTTATCCGGAAATATTCAACGGAGATACACTCACCTATATTCTTGAAACAACAGATTCTCTGGGAAACCAACTCATCGACACATTGAAAATCGGTCAGATAAAAAAAGACTTTAAAAAAGAAGTATCTACCATCAATGCAACGAGCAAAGACATACTTCCAGGAGCAACGCAACTATCTTATACTGTCAATAAACCAATAAAGGAAATTCAACCAGACAGTATCTTCATCAATCAATCGCATGACTTTAAGATTGAAATCAATACTAATCGTGATTCCTTGTTTCTTATACCTGCCTCTGCTCTTTTGAAAGACGACACCACAAAAATCAATTTCAAAAAAGGAAGCTTGATCTTCTATGACGACGATAGTCTTTCTCCAAGTTCTTTTACCTATACCAAAGCTGATCCAGCGAACTATTCCGTATTAGAAATGAAAATACAAACCAAAGAACCAAACTATATAATTCAATTACTGACAGAAGATTATATTGTTTTAGAAGAATATAAAAATATAACTAATTTAATCTACAATTATATTAAACCTGGTACGTACAGAATCAGAGCAATAGTAGATAAAAACGCCAATGGATATTGGGACAGAGCAGATCCCATAAAAAGAACAAAAGCTGAACCCATTTACTATTATAACAACGACAAGATAAACCTTAAACCCAACTGGGAATTAAAGGATTTAATGTTCATATTCTAATAAATTGTTGGTAAAAGATACCCTTTTAATTAGGTTTTAATCTTATACACACAATTAATTAATACATTGATTATCAGTTTAATACAAATAAAAGATACCAACTAAAATCATTAAATAACCCACAAAACACGGTATTTAATTGTGGGAATAAAATTTATCTGTTTTTAACTTTTCCAATATCAGATCTTCGGCTACAACAGGTTCATAGCTCTAATTAATGCTCCATTTTTCAACTGTGAATATCCATGTAGGAAAGTAAAGGACAGTGAAATGGAAAAGTACTTGAAAGGAATAAACAGAAGTTAATCAGCTATTTGACTAAAAAATAGAATAAAATAAAAGGTGACAGTTTTTACCTGCAAAGAAACAATACTGTGTACAAGTAAGTTTTACACGTTTCCACAGCCCTAATAAGTAATAATAACTTATATATAAATATAATATTAATATTATATACGGAGTTGGAAGTCTAAAACCCTTTCTTGAAATTCAATCCATGAGAAGGCAATTCTTCATTTATTTTAAGATTCTAACAATCTTCATTTCCATTTCGGTTTCGGCCCAGGATCGTTTATTTGATTTGGCCCAACAATATGTGGAAACCGGCGATTTTGAAAAAGCAATTGTAGTTTACGATCAACTGTACAAGGAAGAGGCTAACAGAGAAAAAATTTTTCCGGGGTACTATCCCCTACTTTTGAAATTCGAAAGGTCTAAGGATGCTGAAATGTCCCTTCAGCAGCTTATCAAGTCCAGCTCTGACCCCCTCGTTTACCAAATCGACCTGATCCTCCTCCACGAAAAATTAAATGGCTCGGAAAAAACGACAAAAGAATGGGAGAAATTCTACCAAAACCTGGCTAAAGACCGCAACCAAACACTGAAAGCGTCCACTTTACTTTTATATAAAGATCAGGCAACCAGATCCAAAGAGCTTTTACTCGCTTCCAGAAAGAAAAACAACCTGCCCGGACTTTATGCTTCTGAACTGGGTGCCATCTATTTGAAGACCAATGAATACCAAAAGGGAATTGACGAATTTCTGACCGCTATGGACAATGAACCTGAAAAAAGCGAGGATTACAGAAATTACCTGCAGAATGTCCTGACTACACCCGAACAGATGGATTTGCTGGAAATGACTCTGATCGACAAAGTCCAAAAATACCCGGAAAAGGAATTGTACAGCGATTTGATCATTTGGTTGTACATCCAGCAAAAGAGCTTTGATAAAGCCTTCATCCAGGTCAAGGCCCTTGAAAAACGAAATAATTTTTTTCGAGGCTCACGCCTCATGGAATTGGGAGGGATCGCTTTCGAGAACCAGGATTATGAAATCGCCTTACAGGTTTTTCAATACGTTGAAAAAGAATTTCCCAATTCGCCCAATTATTTTATCGCCAAACGCTACATCATACAAACCCGCGAAGAGCAAATCAAAAGAGAATATCCGGTCGACAAAAACAAAATTCATTTGTTGATCGACGATTATAAAACGCTCACTCAGGCTTCGGGACCCAACAACTCTTTGAATACCAACGAAGCAAAAATAAGCATGGCTTTGCTTTATGCTTTTTATCTGGATCAGGAGGATACGGCGATTGCCATTTTGGAAGAGGTAATCAACGCATCGGTATACGACATGCGTTTGAAAAACAAAGCGAAAGTTCATCTCGGAGATGTGTACTTGTTGAAAGGTGAACCGTGGGAATCTACCTTAATCTATTCGCAAGTAGAAAAAGAAATGAAAGAAGATCCGTTGGGTCACGAAGCAAAATTGCGCAACGCAAAATTATATTATTACAAAGGGGAATTTGAACTGGCGCAGGAACAACTCGACGTTTTGAAAATGGCTACCTCCCGCGAAATCAGCAACGATGCCATCGAAATGTCTTTACTGATTCAGGACAATACCGCTTTGGATACCATCACCGATGCGATGGAAGCTTACGCGGCCATTG
>JAQBNU010000153.1 GCA_028288365.1 Chitinophagaceae bacterium
CGCATAAAGTACGAGTGGCTAAAAAGGATATGCTGCTGCTGTTTCACTATCATAAATACGTTTATGCGGGTTTGTAGGTTGCCCACCAGGGTGCATATCTTATTATTTAACATTTAACCAGATATTCCACTGTACCAAATGGAACAGTTGGAACACCATTTGATATTGCTTATACAGCAGCCGGATCCATGCGCGGTGGTAAATTAAGGGAGCATACGCATTTTACACAGGTAGGGTTATTATCCATATCCAGGCTTTTCCTGAAATTTATAGCCTCGGGACTGTTCAAAATATCGGTTAAGGGTTTATCACGGATATTACCCATCGTATCCAGGAAAAAGCATGGCCGCACACTCCCATCGGCTTCAATAACGGTGGATACCCATGGAGCGTTACATTTTTTATAAGGGAAAGGATTATGTTCGTAAAACGCCGCGTAATAATCGTGTATAGCTTGTATCTTCAGGGGCGATTCGGCAATAAAGCCATTTTTAAAGTCGGCTTTATAATTAGTCAGCAATTCATCTATTACCGCTTGTAAATCGGGCAGGTCGCTTTCAGTCAATAATATTTCGTGTTGCTTGGGTTCGCTCCAGGCAGTTTGGCGGTTAAAGGCATGGCTGCTTACATCGGCCGGTAAAAAGCTAATTTGATCTAATCCCATGGTTTTGGCCTCCTTAATAATAGATAACCAATTCCTGAAATTCATCCGATGGATAACCGTTCGGCCGGTAATACGATAACCCGGCCTGATGGATTTAATATGCTCAACACCACTCTTTAATCTATTGAAAGCCTGTGGTATATTCCTGATCATATCATGTAACACTTCGTCACCATCAATAGAAACGATCAGATCATCCACCAGTTTCAATAAGTTTAAGGTATGCTTTTCGATAGATAGCCCGGTGGATAACAGCGTAACTTTTATCCCCTGTTCCTTTAATATCGAACATAAGGCAAAAAAGTTGGGATTAAGCAAAGCCTCACCGCCAGACATCACCACCTGCCTTGTCCCCAATGTTTTTAAGGATAGCAGTAAATCTTTAATATCAGCTTCGGTTAATTGCTTCAGGTTGCGGTTATCTTTCCATATATCGCACATTACACAACGACAGTTACAGGCGCTATGCGGCATCAGGATCACTATGGGTAAGGCAGTGATCTTGTGCGTTTGTAGCGTCCGGTAACGCTTCCAGGTATGTAGTAAGGGAGGTATCTGCATCACTAACCGGTTAAAACCCCTGTATTTCGGGTTGGCGGTATTTCCAAACCTTTTGTAATAGCTTTATTTCGTAAGGATATTTGTACAGATCTATCTTGTAGCGCAGGCCGGCCACCATTTTTATCGCTATGCGCTTCAACCTGTTCAGCCGGATATCCGTAACTGTTGGATAAAGCCCGTTCAGCACTGTTTCAAAATTCCTGATCTTATCTATCATTTCGGGCGTTAGCCATGGTGTAAGCGGATTTTTGCGTAAATCAAAACTTTCCCAGGCCGGGCTGATCCAATCCTCCAACGTTTGTGGGAAAGTAAACCCACGTGCTTTAACCTCTTCAAACATGGTCGATCCTTCGGTTGGTACCGGGCTATAAGTATATATCACAATCTCGGTAAAAGGGTTAACCGCTTTTACCTGCTTAATAAAATCAATCTCAAAATCTATCTGCGCATCTACTTGTTGTGGGGTGGGCGCGGGCGTACCTAATACAAAGGAGTATTCGGGTACAATATCAAATTTCTTCATCCGTTCGGCAAAGCGGATAATTTGCTCGCCGGTTTGTGTACCGCCCTTATCCATTTGCTCCAGCACGGCATTATTGCCGCTTTCGGCACCAAAAAATATCATCTTACAACCCGATTCCCTGATTGCTGCCAGCGATGAATCTTTAAATTTATCCATGGTATCTATCCGGGCCATGCCCCACCAGGTCATTTTTTCGGGCTTGATGAGGTTGGCAAACTCCACTGCGCGCTTTTCTGATACAAAGAAATTATTATCATGAAACTCAATAGCATCAGCCCCCCACTTATCCTTAATGTATTTTACATCCTTATAAACCGCTTTAGCCGATTTAGCTTTCCACCGGGCCTCGTAAATAGGCACAACCGCGCAAAACGAACAGGTAAACGGGCAACCAATGCTGGAGTGATAAGCCATGGTTTTTTCGCCCAGATAGGTCTTCCCTAAAAACTTGGTGACCGGATAAAAATCGTTCAGCTTATCATAAGGCAAGGGCGGCAGGCTATCCTGATCAAGCAAATCTTCCTTAATGGTTTTGGTGATCTTACCATCAGCCTTGTAAATCAGGTTCTTAATAAACTCGTAGGGCTTGCTTTGTTCCAGCGCATCCAGCAAGTTTGGGAAAGCGTTATCGCCAGGGCCATTGATAATAAAATCAACATAGCCCGAATCCAGCACCACCTTTGAATGGTTGGATGGGAAATAGCCGCCCCATATCATAGTTGTATTTGGATGCTTTTCCTTAATAGTTTTTGATATAGGTATAGCCTGGCGCAACTGCGGGCCGGGCATTACCGAAAAACCCAGGTACCTAAACTCGCCGGTATCCAGGTAGCTTAATATCTTGGCTAAAGGGTCGTGTTCGCAATTGCCGTCAACAATTACCCACTCATATCTACCATCAACCGATGCGGCAATGTTTAATATAGAATTGGGGATGCGGTACTTATTGTTGGCGCTGCGGGGGTTAAATAACAATACCTTGTTCATATAGAAAATATCTCGGCAATTTATATACTGTAGTTACGCCTGTATGTAACTGTTGGTTGCCTTAAAATGTAAATAAACAAAGCAAGCAACCATTATATTTTATTGCCCGTATTCCATATAAAAGCAACCCGCTCCCCTATGTTACATGAACTAAAAAGGTATTTACCCAAACGGTTACACCCTTCATATATCCCCGAAACAGAGGCCGGAGCGGCTT
>JAQBNU010000007.1 GCA_028288365.1 Chitinophagaceae bacterium
ATACATTAAATGGAGAAGACATAGTCTATGAAATTACATTTTCTCCTGGCACCACTTCTATTCTGGTTTCCCTGACCAATGTCAATCAGTATAGTTATTTATTTACCAGCAGCGATTGTGCAATCAATCCTGCTACTATCTATCCTATTGCTTATGTCTATTCAGGCGACACACCTAACTTAAAAATCACAGCCCCAGCTGTAGGTAACAAACTTTATCTTTACCTCGATCATAGTGGAAGTTCTAATTTAACATTTGATATTTCTTTCGGCGCTGTTACACAAGGCACATACATCAGTATTCCTGATACCCGTGGAAAGTTTGAATTTGCAAGTGCCAATTGCATCAGCAATCCTTTTCTTCGACAAGTAGATATTCAATGCGATAGGATCGCTCTTCATCCACCTGCATCATTTGGTACTTCGAATGCTTCGCATGAGTTTGGCTTCACCGTATTTCTGCAAAATCTTACAGGTATAGAGGGTGTAAAGTCTTTCCAATTTAATTTCAAAACCGGTTTCAGTCTGGTGAACCTTACGACTACTTCAATGCCAGGTCGCTATGCCTCTGGTACGTGGAATGGAACTGTCAGTGGCAACATAGTCACATGGGTATTTACGAATGCAACAGATCCTTCTAAAGGAGATTATGACGATGTCACAAAGACTTGTTTATCCTATCCCTTTTACATGAATGCAACACCTTTAGTGGGATCGCAATACATCGACATCAATGCAAGAGGCGACGGGAAAACGCCAGGGTATAGCGGTTATCAATATTCTGGTTGCTGTGCCACACCAGCAAGCTGCACATTATACGGGGCCTCAGGTTATGGCACGGGAACTGGTACTGGGATCGGCACAGGAACTGGAACTGGTACTGGCATTGGAATAGGTGTAGGCAATGCAGGTTTGCCAGTTGACATGCTCGATGCATGGATGAGCAACACAAACACATTGCATTGGAAAACGACCAATGAAAAAAAACTAGCATACTATGTTGTTCAATATGCTGCAGATGGAAAACAATTTGAAGACATTCAAAAAATAGCGGCAGTAGGTAACGAACAAAATGGACTGAATAACTATCAAACAAATCTGGGTGACTTTCAATTAAAACCTGGCTACTTAAGAATTGGATTCGTAGACGAAGACGGCACAGAAAAATTCAGTAAAATCATTTCTTACCATCTTTCTCAAACTGCGGCTTTCGATGTGTTGTTATCTCCCAATCCAGTGCAAAGTTTATTGCACATCCAGTCAACAGAAGATATGCAAAGCGTCATCTTATATGATCTCAACGGAACTCCAATCTATAGTAGATCTATGGATGCCGATGAACACGTGAAAGAAGTAGATTATGATTTTATAAACCAACCCAAAGGTATCTATACCTTACAAATCATCACCAGTCAAGGCATCGTACATAAGCGAGTGGTCAAAGAATAAAAAAAAAGTCCTGCTGAAATTATTCAGCAGGACTTTTTTTTATTAGATGGTGATTAATATACTTTTTTAATTTGCATGACCGGTCTAAATCCTAACCAGGTAGCGGGTCTTGAATACGCTTGAGCATTCGCCACCGTACACGATGCCGCTAAGGTACGATAACCACCTCCCATTGCAATACCTTCATTCTTTGTCATTTCACTAACGTTGCCTCTGATGTCATATAAGCCGTGTGCATCTGATGCATAGCTTCCTCCAGGATATACGGTTCTTCCCACTCTACCATACTTTGCTACCAATGGAGCAGTGGCTTTTACATCTGCACAATTACCATTCACCACTTCCTCTGGCATAGTAGCATTGAACATCGGACAAAAATTATCATCGTATCCTCTACCGATGTTTTCTTTATACTTTATGGTATCTGTATTGGGTTTGTGAAAATGCGTCAACAAAATTCTGTATTCTTCAGTCGTAGGAAAACTCACCAGCACGTGAAACTTACTGACGTCGTAGGCTGGGTCAAAGGAGTTGTGAATACCACTCGCCGTAATTCCTTTATAGGAAATAGAAACATATTCCATATAGCTTGCTGCTGCCTGATAGGAAATACCAGTGATCGGAAGATTTTCCACTCCTCTGCTCACTAAAATTTTCTTGATCGATTCAGGTGTGAGTTGATCAACACTTTTTTGATCGTTCCAAAGACCTTCCAGTTCTGGAATATTGAATAAATATTTCTCGTTGAAATCATTGTTTTCAGGAATGATAAACTGGTAAGTAGGCTGACCAATTTTTTCTGTTTTGTAACGATCCAGCATGAAGTAAGCCCAATCGAGTATACTCACTTCTGTCGGCTTTACATAATAGATATAGTCTGTATCCAATTCCTTGACATGCACCCAGCCTGCAATTTGAGGCACTACATTGTGTACCGCTGTTTTGCGAGGTTCTTTCAAATGCGACTTTTGTTCCGGTGTTCTATGATCTGGTAGTTGCGCAAATGCCGCACTTGCCAAAAAGATATTCAAAATAAAAACAAGAAGGTAACGGTTCATATGTACTTTGTTTTGATAAGACAAGAAGAGAATGAAATCTAATTTACAGGATTTATTATTAAAAGCGAAGACTGGCAATAAGTTGTAAGTGAGAGCCCTTTCAACGCATGATTTGATACTTTTCCTATTTGAATTTAGCAAAACGACCCAACACTCCCAACGGTAATTTTTTACCGAAAGGATCTTCCACGTAAAGCTCGCCGTATTCAAAGCCTTGCACATCTTTGAACAAATCATGGATCAGCGTTTCAACGATCAGCGAAGAAAAACCAATGGAGTATAAATTTAACACAAAGAAATGTTCGGCTGGATCAAGTAGTTTCACACAATCTTTCAGTAATGGATACAGATCCGTTTCGATAACCCACTTCTCACCGTCCGGTCCACGGCCATATGCAGGAGGATCGAGGATGATGCCCTGGTATTGTTTTCCTCTTTTGACTTCACGCTGTACAAACTTGGCAGCATCTTCTACTACCCAACGCACATCTTTCAATCCGGAAGCCTCCATGTTTTCTCTTCCCCATGAAATCACCTGCTTCACAGAATCTACGTGTGTAACGTCTGCACCCGCCGCTGCGCCTGCTATAGAAGCGCCACCTGTGTAGGCAAACAAATTCAGCATCTTCGGTTGAGGAGTATGCATGCGCTTGAGCGAGGTATAAATATAATCCCAGTTGACCGCCTGTTCAGGAAACAAGCCCACATGTTTAAAGGAAGAAAGTCCTAAACGAAAATTTAAATTGTATTGAGGATGACGATAAGGTAAGATCCATTGCTGTTTCATGTTGGGCTTCGTAGACCAGTTCCCTTTTTCAGGATTGGCTTTGTCCCTGGTAAAGGAAGCATGAGCCTGCTGCTTCCATTGTTCGGCAGAAAGAGAAGGCGACCACACCGCCTGTGGTTCGGGGCGTGCCAGTGTAACGGCTCCGAATTTTTCCAGCTTCTGGTAATTGCCACTATCCAGCAACTGATAGTCCGCCCAATGTTCGGGTTTTAACGATTGTATCATGTCCTTCTCTTTTTAGGAGCAGTAAAATTACAAACTTGTAGTTAGATATAGGAGTTATCCGTGAGAAGTTGCTAAATTAGTTATTACTTCTACCAATCGTACCGATCGATTATGATTTCTATTCCTAAAAAATCAATTCAAACCAATTTGATAGCAGGAGCTATTCTGAGTCTGGTTGCGTTGTATTTTTATTTACCTCCTTTTGAAAAAGAAGAAACTGCGCGCAAAGCAGACTTCTTGTATCAAACATGGAAACTGGAACAAGTATATCGCGACGGACAGCGGGTAGTAGACCCGCGCAACGAAGGATTACTGATGACCATCTCTCCAGACAGTTCTGCTACAGAAACGGTGAGGGGACAATCTTTTCAAACCTTTTTTTATGCAGATGATCAGTTGGAATACATTTATACCGGTCAACGCAACAAACCTGAAAAATATAAGATTTATACGCTTACGCCGGATTTATTAAAATACGGGCAGCATACTTCTGCCGCCCGTTATGAGTTTGTCTTAAAAGCAGTCCACAAAAAGGACTAGGCCAACCAGGCCTTCACTTCATCCAGCGTAGGATTGACGATTTCTAATTTCATTTTTTTACGAAGGCCACAAATGTCATTGAACAATTTGCTGGCATTGGCTTCCTTCAATTGCTGCACAGACATCAGTCCCATTTTCTGAAGCAAAGGCAATAAATCTGCTCTTACTCCCAGGTCCATGAAATCTTGTTCGGAAGAATGTTCTTGTTTTTTCTCCGGTCTCATTTGAGGGAAAAACAATACATCCTGTATCGACGGAGAGTTGGTCATGATCATCGCCAAACGATCGATCCCAATACCCAATCCGGCTGTAGGAGGCATACCGTATTCCAGTGCACGAAGAAAATCTTCATCCAATACCATGCTTTCTGTATCGCCTCTTTTACCTAGTTCCAACTGCTCTTCGAAACGTGCGCGCTGATCTATTGGATCGTTTAGTTCTGAGAAGGAATTACAAATTTCTTTTCCATTGCATACTGCTTCAAATCGTTCTACCAGACCGGGCTTGTTACGGTGCTTTTTAGCCAAAGGAGACATTTCTACCGGATAGTCTGTAATGAAAGTCGGCTGAATTAAATTCGGTTCGCATTTCGCTCCGAAAATTTCATCGATCAATTTCCCTTTACCCATCGTAGCGTCTACATCGATGCCCAGCTTCGCACATACTTCGCGCAATTTCGTTTCATCCATTTCTCCCACATTGATACCTGTAAAATGCTCGATGGCTTCAAACATCGTGAAACGTTTCCAAGGACGTTGGAAATTGATCACATGCTCTCCCACTTGCACTTCTGTGGTACCGTGTAAAGCCATGGCTACTTTTTCAATCATCTCTTCTACCAGATCCATCATCCAATAGTAGTCTTTGTAGGCCACGTACAATTCAATCTGCGTAAATTCAGGATTGTGAAAACGAGACATGCCTTCGTTACGAAAATCTTTTGAAAATTCGTACACTCCATCAAAACCACCAACGATAAGGCGTTTCAGGTACAATTCGTTAGCGATGCGCAAATACAAAGACATGTCCAATGTATTGTGATGCGTCTTGAACGGACGTGCAGCAGCACCTCCATATAAGGGTTGAAGAATAGGAGTTTCTACTTCCAGGTAATCTTTATCATTCAAATACTGACGAATGGTATTCACGAGTTTGGTACGTTTCACGAACGTATCTTTCACATGTGGATTTACAATCAAATCCACATAGCGCTGACGGTAACGTTGCTCCGCATCGGTGAAAGCATCGAATACTTTTTTATTGCCTTGTTCGTCTTCGATTTCCTTCACAATAGGCAAAGGCTTCAGCGATTTAGACAATACTTTGAACTCTGTGGTGTGGACAGAGATTTCTCCGGTTTGTGTGGTGAACACAAAACCTTTGATGCCCACGATGTCACCAATGCCAATCAGCTTTTTAAATACTGTATTGTACAATGTTTTGTCTTCGTCCGGACAGATGTCGTCTCTTCGCACGTACACTTGGATACGCCCGGTAGAATCTTGCAATTCAATGAACGATGCACTACCCATGATGCGGCGTGACATGACGCGACCGGCAAGTGAAATATTTTTATAATCGAGTTTATTCGTATCGTAATTCTGATGGATCTCGTGCGCAGACACGTTGACTTCAAATAATTCAGCAGGATAAGGTTCTACTCCCATCTGAATCAGTTCTTCTCTTTCTTTTCTTCTAATCAGCTCTTGTTCGCTCAGTTGTATCATGTGTATAAAGGGTATTTTCGAATCCTAAAATTATAAATTTAAACCGACATTTCGGGAATAAATATCCACGACAAGGGGTAATCTCTATATCCCTGATTGTAAGAGACAAACCAAGCCTGATGGTCCTTTCAATGTTTCATTTTCAAGCAGCACTTTTTCTTCCAAAAAGCCTTCCATCTATTGTCAACGCATTTTTTACAACAAAAGAAAGCCCTGGCAAGTCTAATTAGGCAAAATTTTATTTTACCATGTTGTATTAAATAGGATTTAGGCGAATTATATTTTGCACTATAAAAAACAAAACCCTATTTTAGTCTACTAGTTTAGTAGATTTTAACCTGGTGTCTATGGACAAATGCAAAAGCTGGTTGTATTTTTGTCTTATTAAACCATAAAAAAAGGAGG
The DNA here is from genome assembly GCA_028288365.1 of Chitinophagaceae bacterium. GTDB lineage: Bacteria > Bacteroidota > Bacteroidia > Cytophagales > Cytophagaceae > JACMQM01. Next base: position 6,191 of record JAQBNU010000007.1, read on the forward strand.
TATTTATGAGAACTGCTTCAAAACCCCGTCCAAACCAAGTGTTGGTACAACCGACAAAAGAAACATTGTACATGTTGTTCGATCAGATGGTGCTCACCGATTATTCAGGTGCATCTTCTTTGACACATGCAGAAGTAAAGCACATACACCTGAACTATATCGTTTGGGATTTAAACAACACGAATAATTAATACAATGAAAATCATTTACGCTTTATCTATTCCGTTTTTCTTACTCTTCATTTTATTTGAGTATTGGTATTCGAGAAAGAACAACAAGAAGTACTATTCTTATAGCGACTCCGTGTCGAACATCAGCATAGGACTTTTTGAACGATTGATCTATGTGTACTCCGTTGCCATTTTCATCGGCATCTTCGATTACATTTATGTGCATTATCGATTGTTCAATATTCCAAATAACGTGTACTCTTGGATCGTATTGGTTTTATTGACTGATCTGGTTTGGTATTGGTACCACAGGCTGGGACATGAAATCAATCTCTTGTGGAGCGCACACATTGTGCATCATCAATCTGAAGAATATAACCTCACCGTTTCGGCACGCATCACGGTCTTTCAGGCTTTGATCAGAAATATTTTCTGGTGCATCATCCCATGGCTGGGTTTTGAAACAAAAATGGTCGTGACGATGTTGCTTGTGCATGGTTTGTATTCTTTCTTCACCCATACACGAGTGATTGGGAAATTGGGTTTCCTGGAAAAAATATTGGTAACACCTTCACATCACAGGGTACATCACGGTTCCAACGAAGGATACCTTGACAAGAATTACAGTGATATGTTTATTTTCTGGGATAAATTATTTGGTACTTATGCAGAAGAAACAGAAGAAGTAAAATACGGATTGACC
>JAQBNU010000012.1 GCA_028288365.1 Chitinophagaceae bacterium
CTCTGTGTTCACCAGCATGCCTGAAATACCGTCTTCGATGACTCTGAAATTAGCGCCAATAGCGGTAGCTACCGTTGGGATACCAAGTGCCATGTATTGTAAAGCCTTCAGCCCACTTTTTCCTAATACCCATTCCTCATTCGGCAGAGGGTACAGTCCAATGTCTATTTTTTGAAGTTCTGAAACTTCCGTTGTTTCATTCCAAGCAATAGCAGTGCAGGACAAGTCTTGAAAGTGAAACGAAGAATCTCCTATTACCAATATGTTAAAATTGTATTTCGCTTTTAATTTCCGCAAAGGAGTTTCAAGCAAGGTTAAATAAGCAGAAGTGCTGTGACTGCCGCTCCATCCAATGATTAGAGGGCTTTCATTACTGTAGGAATTGACAGGAAGATAAGTTTCTGTATTTATGGTGGAGGAAATATCGGTGGTATGAGAAGTAAATTGTCTGACGTACTCATCAAGAAAAGGTGTACAGGTAATGACATGCTTCGCTTTTTTCATGAGGAAAGCCATTTTCTTTTTGCCCTTCAGCGGAGCAATAAGACTATTGGCCTTACTGGGTGGTGCTAGAAATACCAAGTCATCAATATCGTACACCATGCGTTTATTCATACGCACGAATAAACTTTCAAATAAAGGAAATCCAAATGGTGTAACCCAAAGAAAAATATATATACCATCGTAGAAAGGCAGCCTGAAGAGGTCATAAATTCTTTTGAGGTATCCAAAAAATGTCCAGTACACTTTTTCAATATAGTGACCTTTCTTATAGACGATGTGCTGAAAGCGGTTAGACATGAAAGGAGAGACTGTCACTTCAATCCCATTGGCTCTAAAATAGCCGAAGTACTGTTCGTACTTTAATCGTTGCGCAGGTGCAACATGCTCTGGATTGGGACAAATCACTAGGAGTTTTTTCATGTTAAAAAGAGTGAACAAGTTCGCACAAATATAGGCTATATTCCATGCAAGTCAAACCTGGATTGACCATTGAAAATTCATGGCGCATAGTTTGTCTGGAATGAAGTTTTAAAGATGGTACGATAAAGCAATACATCGCATGACCATTAAATTTATAGTTTTATACGATGATATTTGAGTATATTTAATTCATCGTTAAGAAAGAAATTCAAGGCCCTTATGATAAATCAACCCATTAAGCTAGATCAGATTGATAAGCATATCCTGGAGATTTTACAGGCCAATGCGAAGATCACCAATTCTCAGCTTGCAACTGAAATAGGATTGTCACCTGCTCCAACATTAGAACGTGTGAGAAAACTGGAGAACGCCGGTTTGATCAAAAGCTATCACGCAGAAATCGATGTGAAGCAAATGGGTTTGAGTACCGGAGTGTTTGTATTGATTTCTCTTTCGGCGCATAAAAAAAGTCAGATCATGTCGTTTGTGGACAAGATCAACAAAATTCCAGAAGTGATAGAATGCCACCACATCACAGGATCTGGAGATTTCTTATTAAAGATTTTAACGAAAGACATCAGTTCGTATCAGCAATTGATTTTAAATACCCTGGCAGATATCGATGAAATCGGAAACATGCAATCTATGATGATCTTATCGACATTCAAGGCGTCGAAGGTGATGCCAATATAATAGAATGAACGGCAAGCAGCAGTCAGATTAAAATGGAGATCATTTTTACTGATTACTTTTTTCTTTTTGCCTCTTTCTTCTTACTCTCTAAATACGATTTGGCTTCTTTGTGCAACTCGTGGTCGTTGTCAGAGTTATCCAGGATGACCTGGTAATAATTTTTAGCTCGTGCAAAATCTTTCTCTTCGTTCGCTATCCGCGCCAGTTCTGCTGTAGCATATAAGTAATAATTCATCTCCGTCGCTTCTGATTGCTCGGCAAACAATCTGGCCTTCTCAAAATACAACTTGGCTTTTTGCTTATCGTGGTAATAGTATTTGTTGATATGTCCCAAAAAGAAACTGGCATACCTACCCGATATAGCTTCGTATCCCGGCATGCCGATGTTCAGTTTGTACAAAATATCTAATGAAACTTTTTCTGCTTCTAACCACTTGCCTTGTGAAAAAGACAAACGTGCTTGCATGCGCTGAAAGTAGGGATTGTCAGGAAAGGTAGTGCCCAAATATTCAGCGGTAGGATAGGCGAGGTCTTCTCTGTTTTCTTCGTTATAATAAATGCGCATCAGAAAGTATTGAGCTTCTGTACGTGTATAAAAAGCATTGTAAGCGACTTGCTTGAGTTCCTTGATGCCAAGAGTTTTATCTCCCTTTGGAAAGAAGGCAAGAATAGGACGAAGCAGGACGTACTCTTGTTTCAGCCACTCTGCATAATAATTAAAGAGAGCATCACCAAACATAAACTCAGGACTTAAATCAGACTTTCCTTTAAATTTGAATAAATATTGGAGAGCTTTATTCCCAGAACCTGCAGCCTTCATGAAAGAATGTTGCTCGGCATAATAACGGCCCTTGAATCCATAAGCAGCAGCTAATATAAAAGCGGTCTCTTCGTTTTGATCGTCTTCTTCAAATGCTTTTTCCCCTTTCTCAATCGCAAGATCGGTGTAGCGAAAAAATTCATCCGCGTATTTTTCTATATACTTTTTATTTTCCAGATCGGGCATCATCTTCCACCAATTGCTCAGGGCCATCAGGAAGTAAGGCATGGGATGCTCAGGATAGCGCTCCTGAAATTCCAGAAACTTCATTTCTGCTTCTACAAACTTAAAATTGTACATGGCATTCAACGCATCTGTCGCTTCTAGCTGGATGGCATCATTGTTTAACAGCAAGACACGCTCTTTTTTCTGCGCCTGCGTTGCAAGTGTCATAGTCATTAGGAAGACAAATGCTAAAAGCAATCTCATGTTTTTATTTTATAGTTTATTCAAATATAACGATATTGTCCTTTCTTAAACGTAGAGTTAACAATTACGATATGGATTTGTTGCAAAAATTATGCAGCCTTCAGGCGGCTTCTGGTGAAGAAGGTATTGTCAAATCATTTTTATTGGACTACCATGTTCAAAATAGTGCGCAGTGGAAAGTAAAACCAGAGATCATTCAGGAAGGTTTTCAGGATTGTATGATCTGGAAGTTTGGCAAGCCGCGCACGACCGTGTTTGTACACATGGATTCTATTGGCTTTACGGTGCGCTATAACAATAAGCTTGTTGCCATCGGCTCTCCTCATATAGAACAAGGCGACTGGCTGGTGGGCCAGGACAAAGAAGGTCCTGTAGAAGGACAAGTATATATAAACGAAGAAGAAGAGTACCAATTCAATTTTTGGAGGCCGGTAGAACGTGGTACGGCATTAACATTCAAACCGAAATTTGTAGAAGATAAAGAGTCTGTGCAATGTTGCTACCTCGACAACCGTCTTGGTCTCTATGTGGCACTGAAACTGGCGGAAACACTGACCGATGGCTTGATTGTCTTCTCCGCATGGGAAGAGCATAGCGGAGGATCGGTACCTTATCTTGCCAAATATGTATATGAAGAATGTCGCGTGAGTAAAGCACTCATCTGTGATATCACCTGGGTAACCGAAGGAGTAGAACACGGCAAAGGAGTAGCGATCTCCATGCGCGATCGTCTCATTCCCCGTAAAGCATGGATCAACCAGTTGATCGGTCTTGCGGAAAATTCGTCTATACCTTTTCAATTGGAAGTCGAAGGCTTCGGTTCCAGCGATGCCCGTGAACTGCAATCCTCACCGTATCCCTTCGATTGGTGTTTTATAGGAGCCCCAGAGTCAGGTGTGCATAGCCCAAGAGAAAAAGTGTACAAGAGTGATATTCAATCCATGATCGCATTGTACCGCTACTTCATGGAAAAACTATAGCAAGAGATGAGAAATCAGGGACGAGGGACGAAAATCAGGTTATCGTCCCTCGTCCCTGACTTCTCGTTCCTTTTCCTGATGTATGTATTTTGCAAAAATAAATGGTTCAAGACCATTTGATTTCGTATTTTTGTCCCCTCATAAATTTTATTTGATCTATGTTAAACATTGTTTTGTTTGGCCCTCCGGGAGCCGGAAAAGGTACACAAAGTGAAAAAGTCATTGCAAAGTATGCTTTAACACACCTTTCTACAGGAGATATTTTCAGAGAAAATATTGCAAACGGTACTGACCTTGGTAAAAAAGTAAAAGAATTTACAGAGAATGGTTTACTCGTTCCTGACAGCGTGACCATTGATATGTTGAAATCTGCGATGGACGGACACAAAGGAGCCAAAGGTTTTATCTTTGACGGATTCCCTAGAACAGTCGGACAAGCAGAAGCATTGGACAAAATGCTGTCAGAATCAAATGCTAAAATTTCTACCGTTGTGGCGCTGGATGTCAACGAAGGCGAATTGAAAAAAAGAATTGAAGAAAGAAAAAAAGTCTCGAACCGCGCGGACGACGAAGAATCAAAAGTCTTGAAACGCATCGATGAATATTTTAGTAAGACCATTCATGTATTACCTTACTACGAAAAACAAGGCAAGCTGAAAAAAGTAAATGGCATTGGAAACATCGATGAGATCTTCACCGCCATTACAAATGTCATCGATGCTGCAAAATAAACAACAGAAGTTGGTGTTCAGTAGTCAGTACTTAAACTGATCACTGGCCACTGATCACTGACCACTACTTTAACCCGTAATCCCTTGGCATCTTCAAACTTTATTGATTACGTTAAAATTTACTGTAAATCGGGAGCCGGCGGAGCCGGCTCTTCGCATTTTCTCAGAGACAAACACAGTGCGCTAGGCGGTCCCGACGGCGGTAATGGCGGGCATGGTGGACACATCATGCTCAAAGGCAATACGCAATTGTGG
>JAQBNU010000020.1 GCA_028288365.1 Chitinophagaceae bacterium
ATTCTACTGCTTTGATGGTAAATTTACCATCAGGCGTATTGTCGTTTAATGAAATACCTAATTTCTGCTCTGTATAATCAATCAGTTCTTCTACACCTTTTAATAAGCAAGGTCCGGTTTGACAAAACTCGATCATACATTTCCCAACCGGCTTCAAGTTGTACATGCTGTAGAATGTAGCTACTTCGTAAGCCTCTATCGGTTTGATGTTTAAAAGACTGGCCACATAATCCATTACTGGAGCGCTCAACCATCCGTCAAATTCACGCTGTGCAAGGTGAAGGATAGGAAGCAATGCCGACTTTTGTTTGCCTTCCGGGTACCTAGCAATAATTTCAGCCACCTTCTTTAAAGAGGCATCTGAAAATTTTATTTCACCGGTAGTGGTTTCAGCCATGTCTGTATATCTGTTGTGGTTCTTTGTATTCATTAAGCATCCATTTCTCCTGCGATGAGGTTCAAGCTACTCATGGTAGCTACCGCATCTGCCAGTTGCTGTCCTCTGATCATTTCAGGATAAGCCTGGTAATAAATAAAGCAAGGTCTTCTGAAGTGCAATCGGAATGGAGCTCGTCCACCGTCGCTGATCAGGTAAAATCCTAACTCACCGTTTCCGCCTTCTACAGAGTGATACACTTCGCCTTTAGGAATTTCGGTTTCTCCCATTACAATTTTGAAATGCCAGATCAAGGCTTCCATTTGAGAATAAACATCTTCTTTCGGAGGAAGATAAAATTCTGGAACGTCTGCATGGTAAACTCCTTTAGGCAAGGCTTTGATTTTCTCCATGGCCTGACGGATGATGCTTACGCTTTCCCAGATTTCTTTGTTTCTCACCATGAAGCGATCGTAGGTATCGCCTTGTGTACCGATCGGAATTTCAAAATCAAAATCTTCATAGGAAGAATAAGGGCTTGTGACGCGCACATCATAATCCACGCCGGCAGCACGAAGGTTGGGACCTGTGAAGCCATAGTTCAACGCTCTTTCAGCAGAGATAGGACCGATGCCTACTGTTCTGTCCATGAAGATTCTATTTCTGTTCAACAGCGTTTCAAACTCTGTCATTACAGCAGGGAAATCTTTTAGGAATTGATCTATTTTATAAAATACAGCGTCGTTGAAATCTCTTTCCAATCCACCGATACGACCAATGTTCGTAGTAAGACGCGCTCCACAAATTTCTTCGTAGATTTCATAAATCTTTTCACGGTATTGGAATACATAAAGGAAACCGGTTAAAGCTCCTGTATCTACACCTAATACACTGTTGCAAATCAAGTGATCGGATATACGAGCCAATTCCATGATCACAACACGCATGTATTCCACGCGCTTAGGTAATTCTATGCCCGCTAATTTCTCTACTGTCATGTGCCATCCCATATTATTGATAGGGGATGAACAATAATTAAGACGGTCAGTAAGAGGAGTAATTTGGTAGAACGGTTTTCTTTCTGCAATTTTTTCAAATGCTCTGTGAATGTATCCTACAGTAGGTTCTGCATCAACGATACGCTCGCCGTCTAATTTTATGATGTTCTGAAACACCCCGTGTGTAGCAGGGTGTGTAGGACCGAAGTTCAGGGTAGTAAGGTGATCCTCACTAAACTTTTCTACCGTGTTATTGTTGGATGTATTTTCAGTCAACATAGTTTCGATTGTTAACGGCCAAACATTGAATCGTCCTTATCTTCTCTCGTAGGATCTTCCAGCGCATATTCTTTGCGCATGGGGAAATAACCCAAATCATCTACGTTTAGTATTCTTTTTAAATTAGGATGTCCCTGAAAGAGGATGCCAAAGAAATCATAGGTTTCTCTTTCCATCCAGTTGGCTGCGGAGAACACAGGTGTCAATGAAGCAATGACCGGATCTGTTTTAGGAAAGAATGCTTTGATACGAATGCGAACGTTCTTGTATAAGTTATGGTAGTGGTATACAACACCCAGTTCATCATTCGGTTCTGGATAATGAACACCTGTGATGTCTGTTAAAAATTGAAATTTTAATTCCTCATCGTTGAACAAGAACGTTGCTAAGTCAAGTACAATAGAACGATCTACTGTGAGGGTAAGAAAGTCGTATGGATTTTCGTGTTGTAGGATTTTATCACCAAACTTTTCAGTCAGTTTTTCCAGGATGCGTTCTTGAGTTAATTCAGACATGCTGTTGTGATTATTGAATCTGATATTTTTCTTGTAAAGCCTTGTATTCAGCGGAATCTCTTCTTCTAATCGATTCGTTTTGTACCAGATCCTGGACGCGCATGATGCCGTCTAGAATTTGTTCTGGTCTCGGAGGACAACCTGGAACATATACGTCTACAGGAATGATGCGATCTATGCCTTGAAGTACACTGTATGTATCGAAGATACCACCGCTTGAAGCGCATGCTCCAACAGCAATGACCCATTTGGGCTCTGCCATTTGTTCGTAAACTTTTCTCAACACAGGGCCCATTTTTTTAGCGATGGTTCCCATAACCATAAGCATGTCGGCTTGTCTTGGAGAGTAACTTAAACGTTCTGCTCCAAAACGCCCAAGGTCATAAGTAGACGCCATCGTCGCCATGAATTCAATTCCACAACAAGAAGTCGCAAAGGGCATAGGCCACAATGAATTTTTTCTTGCTAGTCCTACTGCCTGATCCAATGAAGTAGCAAAGAATCCCGGACCTTCTAGTCCTGCCGGAGCCTTACCTATAATTACTTCTTCTGCCATGTCATTAATTTTTTTAGTCCTTGCCTATAACCGATAAAATCAGAGAATGGTTTATTCCCAATCTAACGCTTTTTTCTTGATGACATAAATCAAACCTATGACCACAGTGCTCATGAACAACAGCATACGGAGGAAGCCATTGTAGCCCATAGTTTGAGCAAATTCTCTGAAGTTGACCGCCCAAGGATAGAAGAAAATAACTTCCACATCAAACAATACAAATAGAGTAGCGACGAGGAAATATTTGATGGAAAATTGCATGCGGGCGTTACCTACAGAAGGTAGACCTGACTCAAATGCTTCCAGCTTATTTTTACTTGAAAATTTCGGACCTAATAACCAGCTTCCCAAAATACTGGAAGCAACAAAACCCAACGCAACCAATACTTGAATACCTATTGGTAAGTAATTTGTTACAAGACTGTTATCATTCATGAGAAGATGAATCGTTAAATAGAGGTGCTAAAACTGTCATTATACACAGACTAGCGACCCTCAAAATTAGGTAAAATGGTATAAAAACAAAGAAACTGGTGCTATTTTTACCCATTCTAAATTAGTTGGAGGTGAGTTTTAAAATCAAGGGTTTGATTCTTACCCATCCTATATACGAAAGGTTAATGGAAACGTTGAGCATCGGTTATTCTTACCCTTGCTAAGCTGAGTTTTTTTACTACTTTTGATTATACAAACGACGAGTGTTTTTTAATGGACGAAGGCCCCTATACTTATTATTCTAGCTGTTTCTTTTGCGAGAAAGACTTAGCTAGCGTTTGTTTGAATTTAACCACTTATCTTCCCTAACCATGTTGCTTGATGTATTCCTTACCCTCTTTCTAGTTGGGTTAAATGGTTTTTTCGTTGCGGCTGAATTTGCATTGGTCAAAGTAAGATCTTCTCAATTGGAAGTTAGAGCTGCTGAAGGCGAACAACTTGCTTCACTGGCATTGAAAATTACCAAACATTTAGATGCGTATTTATCGGCCTGCCAGTTGGGGATCACTTTAGCAAGTCTTGCCTTGGGTTGGATAGGAGAGAAGGTCGTAGCTGCCATGATCATAAAAATAATAGGCGTTATAGGTTTACAGTGGTCAGTATCGCTGATACACGATGTATCCCTTGTGATTGCATTCATCCTGATTACTACGCTTCATATTGTATTAGGGGAGCAAGCTCCTAAAACCTTTGCCATCAATAGTGCTGAAAAGGTATCAATGGGAATTGCTTATCCGCTGAATATATTTTACACCATCTTCAAACCATTCATATGGGGATTGAATTGGTTGTCTAAATTAGTAATTGGTATTCTTGGTTTAAAAAAAGCGAATGAACATGATCAGCATTCAGCAGAAGAATTAGAATTACTCATTGATCAGGGAAAAGATTCTGGTGCGATTTTGCCAGGAGAACACGAATTGATTAAAAATGTATTTGGCTTCAATCAGATCACAGTGAAACAAGTGATGACTCCTCGCACCAGCATCAATGCCATTGACGTAGAAGAAGATCATGAACGTGTGTACGATAAAATTATCCAGGAAGGATATTCACGTTTGCCGGTTTACAAAGACAGTATTGATAACATCATTGGGATTTTATATACCAAAGATTTGCTTCGTAAAATGCGCGAATCAGATGAAGTGAAAATTGCAGACATTGTCCGTCAACCGGTTTATGTTCCAGAAATAAAAAGAATCAGTGAATTGTTAAAAGAGTTACAAGAAAAACATCTTCACATGGCCATTGTAACAGATGAATTTGGTGGTGTTGCTGGTCTAGTAACGATTGAAGATATCATCGAAGAATTGGTAGGAGAAATACAGGATGAACACGATGAAGAAGCCCCTATAGTAGAAAAATCTGGAGAAAGAGAATATGTGCTCAATGCGTTGTGCTCGATCGATGACATCAATGAGTTTTTACCTGAGCCGATTCCTTTAGGAAATGATTATGATTCTGTATCTGGATACATGGCCAAATTATTTGGTAAAATTCCAGAGGTAAATGAAAAAATACGCGCAGATCATTATGAATATAATATTCTGAAAAAATCAAAACGAAATGTAATGGTAGTGAAGGCTACTTTATTGCAAAATGAAGCGAGTGAATTTACAGATTAGCAAAGGGCTTCATTGGTATGTAAGCTATCGCTTTAAGATTCTGTTTTATTTATTTTTTACTCTTTTTCCTTCCTGTTTAAAAGCACAATTCTATTCTGCAGGTGTTGATCCAGCCAGTGTTCATTGGGAACAAGTGGAGGAGGATCGCATTCGTGTTATTTTTCCCAAAGGGTATGAAACGCAAGCACTCAGTGTTCTCGAAAAATTGAAAGAAATTAAGAAAGAAGCCGTACAAACTATACCGACCAAAGTACCTCCAATTTCAGTTATCCTTCATAACCAAACGGCAGAGTCTAATGGATTCGTGGTGTGGGCGCCCAAACGAGTCGAATTTTTTACACTGGCAGATCAAAACATATATCCTCAGGATTGGTTGAATCAATTGGCTACACATGAATTTAGACATGTTGTTCAAATCAGCAATCTCAGACAAGGTCTCACTAAAGTATTATCTGTTATAGCAGGAGAACAGGCAATAGGAGCAGTACTGGGATTATATATACCGACATGGTTTCTGGAAGGAGATGCTGTTTCTTTTGAGACATCTTATACTCATACAGGGAGAGGACGAACACCTGCATTTTTCATTCCCTACATTTCTATGTTGAATAAGTACGGAGGTTTTTTTTATGAAAAAGCAGTCTTTGGATCATACAAACATTTCATTCCAGATCACTATGTAGTGGGCTATCACCTGGTGTCTTATTCCAGATTTTATTTTGGAGAACGCATTTGGAAATCTGTTCTTGATCGTGTAGCTCGCCGTCCTTACAGCATTACTCCTTTTTCTAATGGATTGAAAAGAGCTACGGGAATGACAAAGTTCAAATGGTACAATTGGTCTGCTAAACAGATTGATGCGATGTATCGGGAACCTTTAGTGAGTGTCAAAAATATCTCTCATAGTTTTAGTGGTAAAAAAACTTTACCTGATTTTGTCTCTTACCGGTTTCCTCACTACCTCAACGATTCAATGGTCGTTGTTGAAAAAACAGGATTGTCTTTTGTTCCGCAATGGGTGCTGATTAACCGACAAGGAAAAGAACAACGGATCATTTATCCTGGCTATTATAGTCTTGCCAACACTTCTTTAAGCAAAGGGAAACTATATTATACAGAATATAAATTTGATAAACGCTGGACACACCGGTTGTGGTCGGATGTCAAAGAATTAGATCTGGCGACTAAAAAGAAAAGAAGAGTAACATTCAAGACCTATGCTGCTTCACCTAGTGCATCGATATTTAATGATAATCAAATTGCGTATGTAGAACAAAATAAAAAAAACGAATTCTGGATCGTAACAAAAGATTTATCAACAGACCACTTCAATCGGTTTCAGAGTGATCATGATCAGATGCTTTTTACTCCAGTATGGAGCAGTGACAGTAGTATTGTGTGTATTGCATTGGATAAAGAGAGGGGTAAATATTTTGCAAGACTGAATATGAAAGATAGCAGTTGGAGTATGCTTTCTCCACCGTTATTTTACGATATCAATCAGCCATTGACCTGGAACCAATACATCATTCATCGTGGAGCGTACGAGAGTACAGAGCAAATTTATGCTTACGATACAATAGAGCATAAAACATATCGGGTCACTCAAGAGCCTTACGAAGCAACAGATCCAGCTATCACGGATGATAAATTGGTGTTTTCTTCTTATACGGCCACTGGATATGAACTGAAAGAACAACTGTTGCATCCTTCTGATTGGATAGAATTTCCTATTCAAGGTGTTCAATGGGATAATGCAGTCACGCAAATCATGACGTTGCAGGAGTCAAAAGTAATTACTAAAGAAGATTCCTCTCAAACGCTTGATTATACCATAAGAAAATACAGAAAGATTACCCACTTATTTAACTTCCACAGCTGGGCTCCTTTATACATTGATGTCAATAATGCTACGGTTAATTCTGGCGCATCAGCATTTTCTCAGAACTTACTAAGTACTTCTTTTCTATCTGCGGGCTATTTGTATGACAATACAGAACAAACAGGAAAATGGATTTTGAATTATCAATATACAGGCTTGTATCCTGCATTGTCTTTTAGCACTACGCTTGGAGACCGTTACATGAAGCGTTATGGCAATTGGAAAGAATTTGTGTTCAATGCAGCGATTGCTTTACCTTTTAACCTAACACATGGACCTTATACTGAAAAATTGACGCTGACTGCGTCTCCACAATTTCAGAGTATATATAACGTAGAAGAACACAACAGCGGGGGATTGGTCAATCAAAATTTATTATCTGTTTTGTATCGATTGGAATATTCACGTTTGTTCCGTTTGTCAACACGAGATTTAAGATCTTCTAAGGGACAATCTTTTTTTATACAATATAGAAATGCACCGGTAGCGGATTTTTCTTATTCGGCATTTTGGGCCGCATCTTTTCAATCTTATTTACCATCTGTATGGAGACATCATTCTATACTCGCTATTGTACAAGGACATCATTACAATGGAGGAGGTTTATATTTATCATCGCCTATTGCTTTCCCGAGAGGGTATACGTATCAATTTGCAGAAAATCTAATCCGAGGAAGTATAGATTATACCTTTCCAATCTGTTATCCAGATTGGCGTTTAACGGCTTTATTGTACATCAAGAGGATAAAGGCAAATATTTTTTACGATGGCGCTTTTGCGGCTGGAAATAATACGATTCAAAGTCTTTTTTATGATTCGAAAGGAATTGACATCCGAATGGATTGCCACGTCGCCAATTTTTTGTCACCGATTGATATTGGAATCCGGTTCTATCAGCTAAATAATGGTAATTTCATCAATTATCAGCTTTTGTTGGCGTATCAGTTAGGTAAATAGTCGTTTATGAGGTTAAGCGACCTTCTACGGATTTTTAATAAATGCAGTTTCATGTAAAAAAAATTATATTTTTTATTGACATTTTTCAAGTTTGTGCGTATACTAGTACAAGTAAAACGTTAACAGTATCTTGAATGGTAAAAAGGATTGCTTGTACACTCGGACTTTTATTGGTTATAGTAACAACACTTTCTTCTTTTTCATTTTTGTATGTCAGTGCTTCCAATAAGGCCTCTTTTTCATGTGTGATTAATGACAAGCCTTTTGTAATGGATAATGCGATGGCTATACTTAGAAAAATCACGGGGGGGGAAACTCAATTGTCGATTAGTAATGAGCGTTTTGTTAAATTCTCTTTTTTTGAATCCTAAACCAATGGAAAAGATAGACTTATCTAGTCCAGGTAGAAAAGCTTTTATTCGTTACGAAGATCCAGCAAGTTTATTAGTAGGAGAACCAGTTAAAGGATATGCTTACATTACAAGCATCAATCAAAAAGACAAACTGGTATCGGGAGAATTTGAATTTGAAATGCAAATTATTAATAATGGTCAGATTAAAACCGTAAAGATTAAGCAAGGAAGATTTGAGAATATACCGATAGAGATTCGTTAATGGATTCGATCTCCTCTTAACTCAAGGTTTGCTATGATTTCTGCTTCAGCAATCAATAACTCTTCTAGTCTTTCAGTGACTATATTTTCTGGCATATATTCTTTGGCCAGTTCAACAAAAGTAAGGTAGTGTCCTGCTTCCGATTTCATCAACTCATGATAAAAGTCTTTCAGCTCATCGTCTGCAATGTGCAATGATAAAAGTCTGAAACGCTCGCAGCTACGGGCTTCAATAAGTGCGTTGATGAGAAGTTTGTCCATCAGCTGACGTTCTCTCCTATCACCGGTGCGCTCGTGTTTTTTTAACTGTACGACATAGTCATCGTTACGTGCCGGGCCAAGTGCGGCTCCTCGTTTTTCCAATTCACGCAATACCATTCGAAAGTGTCCCCATTCTTCTGTGACAATAGGAGAGAGTGTTTCTACAAGTTTTGTATGGTCAGGATATTTGACAATAAAGGTGATGCAAGAGGTTGCTGCTTTTTGTTCGCACCATGCATGATCGATCAAAATATCTTCTATACTTTTCTCTGCAATATTGACCCAGCGTAGATCGGTAGGGAGCTTTAATCCTAACATGGAAATGATTTTATAACGACAAAGATAGAAAAAGGAAAGAGATTTAAATCTGAAAAATGTAGATGTAGTATGCCGCGATGATTGCATATTATCGCGGCATACTACATCTATTACGTTTTCTGCTTTTTCTTTTTGGCGGCAGGGAATAAAATATTATTAAGGATCAATCTAAATCCGGGAGAATTGGGATGAAGGTTTAGGTCTGTTGGTTCTTCTCCTACGAAATGCTGGTAGTCTTCAGGATCATGTCCTCCATAAAACGTCCATGTCCCATTGCCGAATGTTCCGTGAATGTATTTAGCCTCTTGTATAGATTTGTTTTCACCAAGAACCAATACCTGTGATTTAATTTGAGATTTTTTAAAAGCGGTGGTCTGTCCCATAAAACCTTTGAGTACACGCTCATGGCATTGTGTCAACATGGTTGGTATTTGATCCCACTTGGCAGAAAATTCAAACAGTGTGAAATAATCATTTTGCTCGGTCAATCCACGCTCATGCGCATTGTTATCTATTGTTGAATATTCGTATTCATAAGGATTGAAACTGAGTGTGAAATTTTCAAAGGCAAAGCATTTTGAAAAATCTATTTTTTGTTGTGCATTAGGAGTGATGCCATCACCATCGAACATTTGCTCACAGATATCTACTCCTTCTGCTGACAAAGCGATGTCGTAGGTATCGGTAGCTGAACACATGGCAAACAAGAAGCCTCCGCCTGCACAGAAATCTCTGATTTTTTTTACTACTGCAAGTTTAAGTTGAGAGACTTTAGTAAAACCATGTTTATGCGCAGAAGCTTCGTATTCTTCTTGCTGTTTGAGGTACCAAGGTTGATTTCTATAAGAAGACCAAAACTTCCCATACTGTCCTGTAAAATCTTCGTGATGAAGATGGAGCCAATCATACTTAGGAAGTTCTCCGGTCAAGACTTCATCATCAAAGATTACGGTATAAGGTATCTCTGCGTAACTTAGCACCATGGTAACGGCATCATCCCAGGGCAGTTTAGTCTTAGGGGAGTATACGGCAATTTTAGGAGGCTTTTCTAGCTTTACTATTTCCATATTCGCTTCGGGTGAAGCTATTTCATTAAGAATACTTTGATAGGCACCGTCCGAAATCATTTCGAAACTAATACCTCTTATTAATAATTCTTTTTGAAATGAAGTTTCAGCTCGGAAGGCAAAACTCCCAGCTCTATAATTCAGTAACCAATCGACTTCCATTCCCTGAGAGAGTACCCAATAGGCCATTCCATAAGCTTTTAAATGGTTTTTTTGAGAGTCATCCATTGGTACTAATAAGGTGGTTGCTAGGCTAGTGCCTATGCTGGAGAGATATCCTGCTAGTAAGAAAGTAAAGAAGAATACTTTATTTTTCATTTTATATGGATCGTATTAAAGCCCTTTAATAGCGCTTATTTAGCTAATATAGTGTCTGTTAATTCAAAAATAGCAATAATAATTGTTATATTAGTGTTTCTAATGCGCCTATAGCAAAAGTTTCAAAAAGGGAAATCTTTTACAAAATGAGTTATAATTCTTTCAAATACGCTTGTAATATTTTTCATAATTTATCAAATTTGCTATATACCATTTTTACTAACGGTTACAGAATGAAAAGACTTATTTATCTAACACTAGCTCTTTCGGCCATTGTTGTATCGAACACAAGCTCTGTTGCAGGAATATTAACCCTGTCAGGCGTGTATCAAGGAAAGAACTTGTATGTTCAAAATCCATTTACTGGGAACATGAAGGACTTTTGTAGTAATGATGTATATGTAAACGACGTAAAGCTCTCGGTTAATATAGAATCAAGTGCCTATGAAATAGATTTGTCTCACTTAAAAGTGAACGATCCTGTTACCATCAAAATTACACACAAGGATGATTGCAAACCGAAAGTATTGAATCCTCAAGTAATCAGAGCTAGCAGTTCATTTCAATTCAGTTCATTTACTGTTGACAAGAGTGTTGTAATCTGGGCCACGAAAGGTGAAAAACCGAAAGGTAAATTCTTTGTGGAGCACTTTGTTAATAATACATGGGTGATCGTAAAAGAGATGCCAGGTAAAGGAAGTGTGATCTTGAATAATTATGATGTGGAAAGCCACCATCATTCAGGAGTAAATAAATACAGAGCCAAATATTTAGAATCAGATGGTCAGGTATTCTATTCACAAGTGTTTGAATACAGTTCAGACCTTGCGGAAGTTACTTTTTACCCTAAGAGAGTAACGGATAAAATTTTCTTATCAAGAGAAGCCGAATACGAAGTGTTGGATCAATATGGTAACGTTGTTCGCAAAGGTAAAAACAAAGAGATTGATATGACTTCTACTGGTGAAGGTGTTTACTACTTGAACGTAGATAATAAAACATTTAAACTGTATAAGAAATAAAATATTCTTAACACATAAAAAAAGTCCCTGAGTAATTTACTCAGGGACTTTTTTTATGTGTTATTTACCCAGTTTAGGATATCGTAAGTCAAGTTTTCTTAATGCTGTCAAAATAGTTTTGGAAACGATATATTCCTTATACCAGTTCTGATCGGATGGGACAATGGTCCATGGGATGTTGTTACAGTTAGTGAAAATACCTTCATAAGCCTTTATATAATCATCCCATTTTTCTCTGGTTTTTTCATCGCCATCATTATGTTTCCAGAATTTTTCAGGATTTATTTTACGTTCGTTTAAACGATCTAATTGTTCTTCTTTTGAAATATGCAGGTAGAATTTTAAGATCACAGTATTGTTCTCATCCATCAACAAACTCTCGAACTGATTGATGAATGTGTATCGTTTTTTTACCTGAGCGATGTCTATCCATTTTTCTACACGCGGTACCAACACATCTTCGTAATGTGAGCGATTAAAGATTTGAATATTACCTTTGGATGGAACATGTGAATGTATTCTCCATAAAAAATCATGCCCCTTTTCTTCTTCAGACGGTGCTTTAAATGCTGCAACGTCTATGCCTAAAGGGTTTAGTCCTGCAAATACGTTAGAGACCAAGCCATCTTTTCCTGATGCATCTAAGCCTTGCAATATAATTAACAGACTGTATTTTTTTTGTGCGTATAAAATTTTCTGAAGACGGTTTATCTCTTCTTGTAATTTAATGGTATCCTTTTTTACAATGTCTTTTGAAAGTTTTTGTGGTGCACGCGTAGAAATAGAAGCTAGTTTATTCATGGAGGTTGTAAATATTACTTTTTGTTCAAAGAAATTACAATATTTTTTGCCGCAATAAAAGCTGTGGTCCATGCTGCTTGAAAATTAAATCCTCCAGTGAGGCCATCGATGTTCAATACTTCTCCTGCAAAGTATAGTCCAGGAATATTTTTAGATTCCATGGTATGTAAATTTATATACTGTAGCGATACTCCTCCGGCTGTTACAAACTCTTCTTTGAAGGTTGTTTTCCCTTTGACGGCGACAGGATAGCTGATAAGATGTTCGATGAGTTTGTTTGTTTTTTTGTGACTAATACCGTTCCATGTAAGTTCTTCTGTAATGTCAGATTGAAGCAAGAGAAGTTCCCACAACCTTTTAGGGATAGGGTCTATCGGAGTGTTGTATATCTTTTTCTTGCCGTGTTCTTTGATACAAGTATTAATTTCTTCTTTCAGATAGACTTCTGTAAAATGATCGGCCCAACAGATTAATACATCAAATTCATATTGACGTTCGGCTAACTCTACAGCCCCCCATGCGGAAAGCTTGAGTATGGCGGGACCGCTAAGTCCCCAATGGGTAATCAATAGCGGCCCTTCTTCGATGAGCTTTGAATTACGAATGCGTACTTTGGAATGAGGCAATGCAACCCCCGCTAAATTTTTAAGAACGTGATCAGCTGCATTAAAAGTGAAGAGTGAAGGATGCAGCGTTGTGAGAGGTTGTGATAATTTTTGTAGCCAGCTGTAGTGATTACTGTTTTGACTTCCTCCCGTACAGGCTACGATATATCTTGTCTTTATTTCTTCCGTAGCTGTTGTCAAATAGAAAATATCATTTTCTTTACGGACATTGATAACAGCACTAGAAGTTTTTAATTGAATGTTTTTTTTCTGTATCTCTTTCGCAAAACAATCTATAATTGTTTGAGAGGAATTTGATTCTGGAAACATTCGTCCATCACTTTCTGTTTTTAGAGTAATATTTTTTTCTTCAAACCATTTTTGAATATCGGTGGATGAAAATTCTTGAAACAATAGACGTAATTCTTTTTCTCCGCGTGGATAATGTTTGGCAAAGGTTTTGAATGGCAGCTCCTGATGTGTGACGTTACAACGCCCGCCACCAGAGACTTTCACCTTTGACAGTACCTGATGAGTTTTCTCTACAATAAGTACAGAGGCAGAACGATGTTTCTCTACTATATTTATCGCACTGAAAAAACCGGAGGCTCCTCCACCTATCACTACTACATCGAAAATAGATCCAGTTTGCTGTGTCATTAAAACCAACTTTTACTTCTTTTCTCGCTCGTAGAAATTCCTAATACACCAAGCAGACCTCTTGTTAATTCACGCGCGACAGTCCGTGTCACTTCACGTGCAACGGGACTTTCCATTGCTTGTTCTAAAGTCGATTTTTCAGGTTTAGAAGTTACGGTTTTGCGTGGAAGCTTTTCCTGTTCTTCTTTTGTGACGTCTTGTTTTGATTCTTTGTTTTCTAATCGGTCACATAAAATTTCATAAGCACTTTCGCGATCAATGACCTGATTATATTTTGGAATAAGCTTTGATCGAGAAATGATAGCATCAATTTCAGCTGTTTCTAATATGTTCATTCGGGATGCAGGGGCTTTCATGCGTATGGCGGCAAGTGGAGTAGGAGCTCCTTGTTCATCCAGGCTAGTAATCAAAGCTTCTCCTATTCCTAAGGCTGTGATGAGCTCTTCTGTTTCATAGAAATCAGATAAAGGATAGTTTTCTGCAGTGAGCTTGATGCTTTTTCTGTCTTTCGCTGTAAAAGCTCTTAACGCATGTTGAATTTTTAATCCAAGTTGGCCCAGTATATCTGTAGGAATATCGGTAGGCGTTTGTGTACAGAAAAATATACCAACACCTTTCGAACGGATCAACTTGATGATACTTTCTAGTTGATCAAGCAATGCTTTGCTTGCTTCTTCAAACAATAAATGTGCTTCGTCAATAAAGATGACTAATTTCGGTTTGTCCTGGTCTCCTTGCTCAGGAAAAGTATTGTAGATTTCAGCCAATAAGCAAAGCATAAAGGTTGAGAACAGCATAGGTTTATCCTGAATGTCTGTTAAGCGTATGATAGATAAGATTCCATTGCCATTGCCGTCTTTTCGAATTAAATCTTCTGTTTCAAAAGAGTACTCTCCAAAGAAATGTTCGCCTCCCTGTTGTTCAAGCTCTATCACTTTTCTAAGAATAGTACCTGTTGAAGCGGTAGATATTTTGCCGTATTCTTTCTCAATCGCAGCTCTTCCTTCTTCTGATACAAACTGCAATACCTTCTTGAAATCTTTTAAGTCAAGAAGAGGAAGTGCATGGTCATCGCAATATTTAAATAGAATAGTGACAATACTACTTTGTGTGTCGTTTATCCCTAGTATTTTAGAAAATAGCACAGGGCCAAATTCAGAAACTGTTGCTCTTAATTTGGCTCCTTTTTCATTTGATAAACTTAGAAATTCAATTGGAAAGGCCTTGGTTTTAAAAGGTATACCTAACTTTTGAGCTCTTTCTTCTAATACAGTTGAAGATTGCCCTGCTGCCCCAAGGCCACTTAAATCTCCTTTGATATCCATCAAAAGCACAGGTATTCCCTTTTCAGAAAGTGATTCGGCTAAGACTTGGAGTGTTTTGGTTTTGCCTGTGCCTGTTGCTCCTGCTATTAAGCCATGTCTATTAAGGGTTTTTAGTGCTAGCTTAATAAGAACTTCTGGAAGTACTTCATTTTCGAAAATGGGAGCACCTAGTGTTATAAATTCTCCCTTGGGTTGATAACCCTTCTCAATGAGCTCTGAAAAAGCAGCTTTATTTTTGTTCATTTTGTTGTTATTTTAATGCTATATCTATTTGTTAAATTGGATTATATTTATATATTTATGCATAAACGTATATTTTTCTTGTAAAATATTTAGATTGTTGGAAAAATATCATTTAAATTTGTCTAAAACAAAATAACTAAAAAGTATGGAATTATTTGAAAGCAAAAAAACAAAGGGAATAAAAAGTCAGATTGCAAACCTTGTTGCCATTGCACAATTAGACGGTGATTTTTCTCATGCTGAAAAGAAACTAATTTTTGAAATTGGAGAGCGTAATGGAATTTCTAAAGAACGAGTAAAAGAAATTATCAAGTCGGATTCTCCTATCAAATTTAAAACACCTGAAAACGATGCCCTTCGTTTCGACAGATTATATGAAGCTATTGAAGTGTTAATCACAGATTCAGAGCACGAAGAAGAGAAAATCGATTTCTGTATCGAGTTGGCTATAAAATTAGGTGTAAGAATGGCTGTTGCGGGTGTTTTAGTTAAGAAAATCATCGCTGGTCTTAAAGACAAACAATCTAGAAAAGATATCAAAGCAGATTGTTCAAATTTCTTGAACTACTAAGAAGTTTTATACTCCACCTGAACATTAGTAGAAAGAGATCTTTAGGTCTCTTTTTTTATTTATACTAATTGTTAAAATAATTCTGTTGATAGTTTTAATTGGAAATTGTAAACGATAGAATAGAGCAGCAAATTTTTAACGGTGATTTTGTACTTTTTTTACAATTCAAAGGGTTGAGGAAAGTGATTGGCATAGAATAAATCAATGTTGTGAGAGCGAAGCATTGATTGTGCTGATTGTATGATAGCGGCGTCTTCTGGCTTATCAAAAACTTGTC
>JAQBNU010000024.1 GCA_028288365.1 Chitinophagaceae bacterium
GGATACTACTTTTTCATAGTAAAGATCTTTGGTTGCTACAAAAACTACCGGCAGGTTTTCATCTACCAATGCAATAGGACCGTGTTTCATTTCTGCTGCGGGATAACCTTCCGCATGTATGTAAGAGATTTCTTTTAGCTTCAACGCACCTTCCAGTGCAATAGGAAAATTATAACCTCTGCCCAGGAATAAAAAGTCGCGGGCATCTTTGTATTTGCGCGCAATAACCTTGATGTGTTCGCTGAGCGTCAGGATGGCCGCTACTTTCTCTGGTATGCTTTCCAGTTCATCCAACAAATGTTGAAAACGCTGATCGGTAACACTGCCTTTTTCTTTAGCTACCATCAATCCTACCAAACACAACACCGCCAATTGAGCGGTAAATGCTTTGGTACTGGCCACACCGATTTCCGGTCCTGCGTGTGTATAGGCACCGGCATGCGATAGGCGAGCGATAGAAGAACCAACGACATTGCAGATCCCTAGAATGATGGCACCCTTTTCTTTTGCACTTTCCATGGCCACCAATGTGTCTGCCGTCTCTCCTGATTGAGAAACAGCAATGATGACATCGCCAGGACCTACCACAGGATTGCGGTAACGAAACTCTGAGGCATATTCTACTTCCACGGGAATGCGACATAATTCTTCAATCATGTATTCTGCAACCAATCCCGCGTGCCATGAAGTACCACAAGCCACGATGATGATGCGCTTGGCATCTTTCAATACACCGGCATATTCACTAAGTCCACCCATGTGCAGCGTACCTTTAGCGGCATCTAACCTGCCCCGTAAGCTGTCAAAAATAGTTTGCGGTTGCTCAAACACTTCCTTCAACATGAAATGATCGTAACCACCTTTTTCAATGGTGGCCAATTCCATATCCAGTTTTTGGATGTAAGGAGTTTGTATTTCGTTGGAACTGTTTTTTAGAATCAACTCATCCGCTTTGAGGATCGCTATTTCATAATCGTTGACATAGACGACTTCCTTTGTGTATTCAATGATAGGAGAAGCATCCGATGCTAAAAAATGTTCTCCTTTACCTACACCAATGACGAGAGGACTTCCTTTTCTTGCGGCAATGAGTGTATCAGGGTTATCCTGATCCATAACGAGGATCACGTATGCACCTACTACACGCTTCAGCGCGATGCGCAAGGCTTCTTCCAGCGTACAATAATTACTGTTTTTTATTTCTTCTATAAAGTGAACCAACACTTCTGTATCGGTATCACTCTTGAATACATGACCCTGGTTTTTTAATTCTTGTTTTAACTGTGCGTAATTTTCAATGATGCCATTGTGTACGATCGCCAATTTACCATCACCTGATTGATGAGGATGCGCATTGCGGTCACTTGGTTCTCCGTGAGTAGCCCAACGAGTATGGCCAATGGAAATGTGACTGTGCATGTCTTTACCGATTAGCTCTTCTTCCAGCTTACCGACTTTACCTTGCTTCTTATATATCTTTAATCCATTGTTGATGATAGCTACACCCGCGCTGTCGTATCCTCGGTATTCCAATCGCTTCAATCCCTTTAACACAATAGGGTAGGCTTCCCTATGACCTATATAAGCCACTATTCCACACATACTGATTTTGTTTTAAACATGTTATTGCACTTCAAGTATAAATAAAAAAGATTTGATTTTATCAACACGCGAGATTGTATACAGTATAGAATGAAAGAAGTAACTAGTAGAAAGTTTTTTTCGATAGTGTTATTCTATGATACTTTATAAATTTGAAAAGCCATTCAAGCATAAGCGTTGCGAATGATTTTACAGGCGTACAACCATCATTCTTGCTATTTTGTGGTGCATCTTTTTTGTTTATGTTTTTAAAATATGAATCAATGAATTGATTTGATCAGCGAACAAGTTGATCTTTATTTCATTAAGCCTGTTATGCTTTATTTTTTTATTATAAAATTCAAGACGCTCATCATCTATATTGTGTGGTTTAAGTGTAACGGGAATACACTTGTTTTTATGACTCGCATGTTATCTGATTGAAAATGAAAAAAAAGTTAAGTGAACATCATTTATTTATTGTTTTTACTGTCTTTAAGTAAAAAAATACCACTTAAAACTTCGAATCAAGAAAAAAATATCTTTCTAAATGGGTTACAAAGACGTTTCCATCTGTCATACAACAATAAGATATTGCTTTTTCAACCTAAAAATCCTAACTTATTTCTCCATGAAAAGAGGATTTATCACTTATTTTTTATCGCTGGGCGGGATATTTTTATTCGGCTTACATAGTGGTTGCTCTAAAAAATCAGACAATACTCCTGCTCCTGACAATTCTTTTAATGGAAAGGAATATGTCATCGCACAAGGTGCTCACGAAAGCAATGATCCTTTTGTACTAAAAACAAAAAACATCTTAGTCTTCAAAGCTAAATTCGACAGCTCTGCTATTTATACGTCTGTCGATTCGCTGAATCAAACAGACACGAATAAATTATATGGTCTTTCCGATTGTAATTCATATCATGAAACCAATAGTGCACGCTTTGGCTGGCGATGGGTGAATGGTCATTTGCAAATCATGGCTTACTGTTACATCAATGGCGTAAGACCTGAACCTGTAGTAGTAGATACTGTAGCATTGAATACGGTTAACTCCTACAGCATTGCCTTTCAAAGTGACCGATATGTTTTTACAGTCAATGATACCAGCAAAGTAGAAGTTCCAAAAAATTGCAATTATAACGGACTTCGTTATCAATTGTATCCTTACTTTGGTGGAGACGAAGCTGCGCCTCATGAAGTGCGAATTTGGATACAGGAATTATAAGTGATCAGTGATCACTTAGTTGCCTAATACCGAAAAAGATAAATATGTTTTACTAACAAAAAAGCTCTTACTATGTAAGAGCTTTTTTGTTACTGATGAGTGTACACTGACAACTGATCATTGTTTAACAAACCTCATCGCTTGTCTGTCGCTTTCTTTCTTACCAGACAACACAATGACATACATACCTGTCTGCAGAGTATGTGTGTCAATTGTCAATTCGGTGGCATTACGTGTTTGAGGAACAGTGATTACTTTCCCATTGATGTCGTGTACGAAAACCTGATCTACCTCTTCGCTTAATCCCGATAAGATCAAATGATCCTGAGTAGGGTTGGGATAAAAACGCAAAGATTTATTATCCATATCAATCAATCCTGTGATGCTATTTTTCCAACCGATAGTATATACACCGTAATTCAGGTTGATCGATGTAAAGGTAATGTCATCATCTTCTAACACGCCCACCGCATCTATTCTCAGATCGCCATTTTCATCTGCTTTCAACAAATAAAATTCCAGTGCCGTGTTTTTTACGACGCTCCATTGTTCCTCCAATATCGAAAGACCGGAGAACACAAATGTACCTTGTGTCAATTTCAAGGCATCGATCTGCCATAACGTACTTAGGTTTTGTTGATCAGAAGCTGTAGAAGAAATCGTACTTCCACTTTGATCATTACTTCCCATCACTAAATTGGTTTCATAATCCGCAATAGAGGCCAATATAGAAAGTCCAGCATTCGAAGTATCTCGTATACTCCAATCACCCGTCACATGGTATTGTTGTGCAGGAGCAAGTATACCAAGTGGGACAGTAGAAGGAATTAATTGCGCGTTGGTCATCGTGACACTGTCCTTTAATGCGCCTATATTGACAGCATATCCATCATCCTGATTATTGAACGTATAGTTAAACAGTAAAGCAGGATCTGCATCGGTTACAGACAAGTGCATGTGTTCTTGTATTTCTTTATTCGTTCTCACTTTGTTCCAAATGCGAAACTCATCCAATGTGGATATCACCTGATTGTTGTAATTGATGCTTGCTCCTAAAGCGAAATCAATTGAATTAGAAAAGTACTGTGTAAATGCACTACTATCCATCGCTGTACCATTGCAATACAATTTCATCCATCCACCAGGAGAAGCAGTGACAGCGATATGATTCCATTCACCAATGTTCCAGTCTTTCTTAGTTGTGATTTTGTTCCACTGACTTCCATTGTTTCCAAGCACCGCATTGAACGTGCGGTTGCCTGGAAATTCAAAAGATAAACCGGTACTGTTTCCGCTGACTCTTCCATGATTAGATACGATGCTTCCGTTTGGCTCTTCCATTACACGACTCCAGAATTCAATCGTAAAATCACCAGATAAAGCGGGGGTAATTTTACTATATGGAATATGCACGGCATGATTTCCTTTCAAAGACAACGCTCCTTTACGATCAAACAAACGAGAAGTAGGATCTGCTTTCCAACCAAGTAAATAAACACCTGAATCCAGGTAAGTATGCATGAAACGAATGGATGTACCATCGAAGTAACCGGTGTTTACAATTTGAAAAGTATTGTCATTGTGTTGGAGTAAATAATATTCATCGGCGATTTTTGCTACCGAATCGTATTTGGGAAAACAAGCAGGTAGATTCAATTGCAATGTACCTATAGGAAAATCTAATGCATTCAATTGCCATCCACCTTTCAAATAATATACGGAACTACCTGTTGCTATAGGAGCAGAGCTAATATCCAGATGATGACCGATCACTACATTGCTTGTAAAGGCAGTGACAGTATCTACTACATTGAGCCCGGCACTGGCTTCTTTTCGGATGCTCCAGTTTCCTTTGACCTCGTTGCGGTAAGGAATGGCGAGACGTGCCACAGGTGCAGAGGAAGCAACGAGTGCTGCTTGTACCAATGTCAATTCATACGTATTACTTGCTTTGCTTTTTACTGATTGAGAAGTGAAAGGACTAAAGTCATAATACAATGCGAGATTCGCTTCGTTACCGTCCAGTTCATAATGCATGCGTTTCAAAATACTGTCTTTGGATTGTGGACTGCTCCATAGCCTGAACTCGTCAAACTCTGCCTGCACTGGGCTTCCGTATACAGAACTTACCCCAAATCCTAAGTTAAAAGTATTCGCCATGTATTGTGTAAATTTCACACTGCCAGTTTTTATTCCGTTGATGTATAAATACAAAGAATCGTTGTTGACAGCAGTCAACGCCACATGGTTCCATTCCGCCACGCGCCAAGCATTTCCATTTTCAGACAGGTTCAACCAATTAGCAGTGTTGGTACCAAAAGCTACATTGAGTTTTCCATCTGCAGCAAACTCCAATGAAAAACCTGATGTGTAATTATTGGGAGCAATGCGTCCGTTGCAAGACAGGAGTTTCGCACCAGAAGCAGGAGCCGTCGTGAGTCTTGACCAAAACTCCATGGTAAAGGATTGACTAAATAATGGATTCACTGTAGAAGAGGGAAGGTAAGTACTTTGCGATCCTACAAGTGATAAAGCACCACCTCTTGAAGAAGCGTATTCACTCAATTCTTCCAGTAATTTATCCGTGATTAATTTACCATATACATTGACTTCATCGATTGCACCGGTGAAATAACTGTTCTCGAAATTATTTCCAAGTGTTAAACCTGCATCCGAAGAAACAGGAGTAGCGACACCAGACCATTTCTGTATCAGTTGCCCGTTGCTGTATACACTCAACTGCAGTTTTACATTATCGTATTTCCAGGTAACATGTGTCCATGTTTGTTTTTGTAATTTGAGTGTCGATGTATATTTCTTATTGGCAGCATGATCAACATATACCGGACTTCCCGTTTGATCAATTCCTAAACTAAAGCCTTTGCTATTTTTTGCGTTAGAGAAAAAAGCAGCGAAGGCAGCTGGATATTTTATTGGATTAACCCAGCATGCAATACTGAAAGCACGATCCTGCATATCGATTTCTTCAGCGTAAGGTATCGTCACAGAGCCGCCATTATTATTAAAGTTCAGCGCAGATGTCACATGATTTTTACGATCAGGAATAAATGATGTGGATTGAGAAGTGATTGTTCTGTTATAAGCAGAAGAATCTTTTAATCCATTCGCAAAAGACAAGGATATTTTTAATGTGTTTTTATCTAAACTTTTCAGCATGTCTTCGTGTAGAATCGTACCATAATATACGACACCTTCCGGAGACACATAATCTATTTTCATGCGACGATTACCTGCTGCACCATAAACATTATTTCTGACGTACGTCTGTACGGATGCATTAAAGATCGCATCGTTATCTGGTGTCACTACCGTATTGCCAAAACCAATATCGGACGCAAGGTTACCCGATAGCACATCGAAGAATGGATACGTATGATCGTTGTAGCGCCCATAGAATTGTTGTTGATGAATGTCTGCACTATAGGCAATGATACCGTCTATGTTATTGGCTTTGATGAACTGAATCAGATTGTCACACTCAGCAGTAATACTTAAGTTTCTACCTCCCCATGATTTATTAAAAACAGGAGTTTGAGAAACGAGCACTTTAAACGGAGCCGTTGAATTCAGTAATGCTTGTTTCAACCAGGTCAATTGTTCTGTGCCCAATTGCTGGCTGATACTGCCACGGTAATCTCTGTTGTCTAACATAAAAAATTCCACATCTCTTTTACGATATGAAGAGAAGAGACCTGGCCCTTGTGAGGTACCTTTGTATTCGGGATTGGCCCACCAGTTGATGAAGTTCTGACGAGAGATACCAATCGTCGGCATCGTCATTTCCCATTCATTACCACCCATGTCGTGGTTATCCGTGATGTTGAGCTGAGGCATCGCACGAATCAATGTATCATGAAACTGACGATTGAAAAAATAACGGGAGAACAAAGCATCCTGTGTATCCCAATCGTTGATCATACCCGGACACTTTCCATCGGAATGTTCTATACCAAAGAGGTAAAGAGCATCGCCCAACCATACCATCAGCTCGCTTCCTTCTCCAGCCATGTGTTTGTATATATCCGGTGTGCCATTGACGTGTTTGGGACCTTCGATCTGATCGACACAACGTGTCATATCCATGATTCTTCCGCAACCTCCGGCCAGGAATTCAAAATCCTTTACCGGTTGTACATCGTGTACAAAACTTTTACTACGGCTTGACACCAACACTCCATTCTTTTTGATGTTCACGTTGTACGATTGTCCCTGGATCAAATGCGCATACTCGTACGAGCGTAGATGATAACCCAAGCGTGTATCGGAATATTTCGTTACTCCTGTCAAGGGTGTGCCTCCGGATGAAGACACCAATTCAAGAGTATACGTATCGCCGGATCCGCTGGCGTTCTGTGTCATGACCCATACACGTACAGAATCATGGTATACCAGACTCACCATCGGTCCATAAATGAGTGTGTCTCCCGGAAGGGTTTGTGCAATAGAAAGAAAACTATTCGCTATTCCCCATAGCAATAGTAGGGTAAGAAATGTAGTACGCATAGCTGGTTATATTTAACAGCAAAGCAACGTTTTACATTCTATGTGGTTGTTACAAAAGGATTATGAAAAGATTATGGCTGAATATTATTTTCTTGTATTTTAAAAGTAGAATACGGAGTGAAAAAAATCACTGTACCTTGATAGACAAGTAACTATTGATGCGCACTAAGCGTCAAAAGCAAAACGTAACAATTTAGTAATGCCACCGATAAGTAAAAGGCAAGGCATGAACAAACAGTGAGTAGAAA
>JAQBNU010000025.1 GCA_028288365.1 Chitinophagaceae bacterium
GAAATCAAAATCGAAGTCTGGTGGAGATGTGCGGTAAGGATTGAGGAAACGTTCAAAATAAAGATCCAGTTTGATAGGATCCACATCCGTGATGTATAAGCAATAGGCAACGATGCTATTGGCTCCACTTCCCCTGCCGACATAAGCAAACTGCTGTGATTGCGCATATTGCAAAATATCCCAGGTGATGAGAAAGTAGGCGTTGAAATTTAATTTTTGAATCACTTCCAGTTCACGTCTCAACCGTTGCATGGCTTCCTGATGATCGGCAGGATAGCGTTTGGCCAAACCTTCCAGCGCCAGTTTTTCTAATAAGGCATGATCTTCTTCTATACTACCTGTAAATGATTTTTTATTTTTCACTTCCTTATCAAACACCACATGACAACTGTTCAATACCTGCATCGTATTTTTGATCAATTGCGGAAACCGTTCAAACCCTTTACGAAGTGCATCAGCCGAGAGCATGCTCTCATCAGGTTGCGCCTGTTGTTCCACCGTTAGTTTCGACAACAACACATTCTTATCAATGGAACGTAGTAAGCGATGTACGTTGTAACCTTTCTTGTCTTTGAATGTAACCGGATGTAATATGACACAACGCTGTTGATGCTTGGCTTCAGCAGAAAACATAAACCGATTCAATTCTGATAAACGAATACCCATGTATTCATTTTCATTTAAGTCTTCTACCGCTTTACCTTTCCATGGATAAATGAAATAAACATCTTTGCAATATGGAGCAACCGTTGAGAACGGAATTTGCGTTTGGTTATGTTCCGATAAAAGTTTGTTTAAAAAATAAAATCCTTCGTTGCTTTTTGCTAAACCAACGTAAAGCAATTGATCTTCTTGTCGGAATTCCATTCCAAGAACAGGGTTAATTCCTTTCTGTTTACAAGCATGATAAAAAGAAAACGAAGCAGATGAATTGTGAATATCCGTCAACGCCAGAATTTCCATACCATTTAGAATCGCTTCTTCAATGAGCGCTTCCGGAGACAAAGTTCCGTACTTCAAACTGAAATGGCTGTGACAATTGAGGAGCATGACTACTAACTTATTTAGTAATTTAGTATTAATAAAAGAAAATACTAAATAAATAAGCGCTTAGCAACAATAAAAAAAACACGCTTTTATTACTTACTTCTATCCCTAAAAAGGGGATCCATTGTTATAAAAAGTCTTTTAAAATGGTTTTTTAAAGGCTTTTATCTTCCTTATAAAATTGGTTTTATAACAAAATAACACCTAGTTTTAACTATTGAAAGATTGATTTACTGATTATTAAGACACTTTTACAGCATTTTTTGGGGAACGTTAGTGGTAATCATACATCATGTTAAAAGAAGAAGAGATCATAAAAGGATGTAAGAAGTTTGAGGCATCGTCTCAACAGGTACTCTATAATCTCTACAGACAAAAAATGTATGGCGTCTGTCTTCGCTACATCACGGATAAAGACGAAGCGAAAGATATTCTTCAGGATGGATTCATTAAAATATTTACACAGTTCAAGCAATACAAAGGTGAAGGCTCATTAGAAGGATGGCTGAGAAGAGTGATGGTGAATACAGCACTCATGCATTTAAGGAAAAAGAAGAGATTACTGTTTACTCCTCTCTCAGAAGACAACAGTGATTTCAACGACAACGAGACAGAAGAGGAACATTTATCCATTGCAGACATAGACTTTACGGAAGAAGAATTATTGGAATGCATCAACTTATTGCCTCATGATTTCAGAATAGTTTTTAACTTGTTTTGCATAGAAGATTATTCGCATAAAGAAATTGCAGACATGCTGCTCATCAATGAAAACACTTCCCGATCAAGACTAAGCAGGGCGCGTATTGTATTGCAAAATCATTTGATAAAAATGGCAGCAGAAAAAGAGAAGACAAAAAACATTAAAACATATAAATCTTCCTGGTAAATCATCCATGGACAAAAAAGATAAACATATAGTAGACGATATTTTCCGCAAAAAAATGAGCGGTTACCTTCCTTCCGATCCAGGCGGTGTGAATGAGTGGAGTACTATTCATGTTCAACTCGATAAAACACGATTCTATCGATTCTCTTTTAAGACATTCAATATTTATTATGCCGTCACCATCGGTATATGTGTGATGGTAAGTGGTTATTTACTGACTAAAAAAATCACGTCATCCAATTCTACTCCCGAACAAGGAGTAACGATTCCTACAGATACTCTGCATTTAGATCATAATGATCATACCTCAGCACCGTCATTAGAAAGAAACGTCAGAAGAAAGAAAAACATTCCTTATCCAACAACGTCAGTCAACGAGGAAACTAGCGATGAATTATTGGCTATTGAATATCCTAATCCATTTACGGCAATAGACTCTTCTGCTCTTGCAACTCCCACTCTACCTTTGGAAGTACCCAAGAAAGAAGAAGTAGAAGTATTATACCTTTACATACGAGATACTATTTTCCAATACGATACAGTAAGCGTAAAAAAGAGAAAGAGAAAGCCGTAAGTATTTATGAGAATCATTTTTATTGTTCTATTGATCCTTTCTGCTCGTACTATTTTTTCGCAGGTTAACGACTCTACACTTATTGTTCAAAAAAAACGAGTAGATACGATAGTGATATATGAGGAACCCATATTGGTAAAAAAAACGATTTATATAAAAAAGCAAAAGAAAATAAGAGAAAAAGAAAGTGACTTTTACCTTTCTGTTCTCACAACTTTTTCAACGGACAAAGATTATTACAATGTTTGTCCCAATGGAGATTGTCAGGATTATTTCAACAGCATCAAAAAAACAACCCGACCTTATATTAATACCAGTTATGAGTTGACACTGGGATACGCTCCTTCGCGGATGTATACAGAACTTGGTTTTTCCTATTCTATATACCGTGATAAATTTAATTATACCGATTCTTCTGGTATCACCTATAACGATGTAAATAGATACAAGTATGGAGACCTGAGCCTGAGTTCAGGTTATTGGTTCAACAAAAAACATCCTTTGTCCTTTATCCTCTTAGGCGGTTTAAGCATAAGTAAATTATTGTCTGCTACAGGCAGTACACTCAGTAAAAAAAATGTAGACTGTGTCGTGATACTCACAGATCAGGTGCATCTATACGATTACAATTACAGAGCACTGGCTCGCTTTAAAGCACTTTATAGTTTATCAAAATATTTATTTGCACAGGTTGGTGTGATGTATGCTTATGACATACGTTCCATAATCAAGACCTCTGATTTATACGTGCGGCAAAGAAATATATTTGGAATATCCATCGGTTTAACTTATCGCTTTTAATGGAGACAAAAAAAAGCATTAACCTATACTCGCTGGTTGCCCTGTTCTCTTTGCTGTATGTGCTTACGACCTGTAATCATGCTACCTGTCCTCAACCTGACGGAGCTGATACGTCTAGCGTTTCTAATCCGCTTATCGTCAACAAGGC
>JAQBNU010000029.1 GCA_028288365.1 Chitinophagaceae bacterium
GAAATATTTCAAAGATAAAGTCATGCCCAAAAATGATTATAGTCTTTACTCCCACAACGGGCAACTCAAACTTTTTTAAGTATCTTTGGAGACTTATTAGTTTGATGACATGAAAATTCATTTCTTCTTTTTCTCTCTGCTTGCTTTTTTTCCGTTGGCTGTTTTTAGTCAAGACTATTTCATTGTACATGCCAACGGGAAAATAGTACACCCGACAACGAACAAAGAATTGCAAACCGGAGATGCGTTGAAGCAGGATGATGTCTTGTCTTTCCCGGGACAAAAGGCCTGGGCCATTCTGATCAACACAGCTGGTCAACAGTTTTTTTTACAACAGGAGTCGGCTGGCGATAGCTCTCAATCGGTAGGCTTGACGGCACAAGCCATTGAGAAAACCGTTTATCCTGTCACACGACAAAGCAAAGCTCCGGTAGACAATCTGCGTGCTTATTTTGCCGGTGCGCAATTTGTTTTTATTGGTGAGGAATTTTATTTGGAAGTCGACGCGAAAAAATATCCATTGGACGAAAAATTATTTCTATTGTATCGCTATGAATACAATGGCAGAACCATTACACATAAAATTCCGCAAACAAAACATGTCATACATTTAAGCAAACCTTTTCTTTACGAATACAAAGGAGACAGTATTTCTTATTTGAAGACCAGCAATACCGAGATTACGATTTTCAATTCCCTAACCAATTTGCCTGCTCATGCAGCAAGCCTTCGTCCGATCTGGCTCGATGAAATACAATTGAAAAAAGAATTGCAACTTCTTCAACAAGTGAACAGCCGTCAGAAACTCTCAAAAACTGAATTGAAAAAAGTTTTCCTGCAATATGTACTTGATGTATACGGTAAAACGGATGAAATCATTTTTATGAATTGGGTAGAGGAAAAGGTTTTATAGGCAAAACCAATCTTAACTCCGCAT
Source organism: Chitinophagaceae bacterium (assembly GCA_028288365.1). Taxonomy (GTDB): domain Bacteria; phylum Bacteroidota; class Bacteroidia; order Cytophagales; family Cytophagaceae; genus JACMQM01. The sequence continues at coordinate 938 of JAQBNU010000029.1, forward strand.
AAATTTGTTTTTGACCACAGAGCGTTTATTTTTGTACAAACAATACATTTCATTATTATGGGAAAAGGCGATAAAAAGACTAAAAAAGGTAAAATTTCAATGGGTTCTCATGGCAATAGCCGCCCACGCAACGCAGCAAAAAAAGCAGTAGCGGTAGCGCCTAAAAAAGACAAAGCAGAAGCTGCTCCAAAAGCAGAGAAAAAAGCGCCTGCTAAAAAGGCCGCTGCTAAAAAAGCATAATCCTTTCACAAGGTCATTATAAAAAGAGTCCCGCGTCTATGACGCGGGACTCTTTTATTTTATTCATGCTCACCAGCAGGGAAACATTATCCTTTATAATTCGCGTCAAAATCTACCATCCATTCAATACCGTACTTGTCTCTGAACATGCCAAAGTAGGTTCCCCAAGGGCTGTCGCCAATAGGCATTTCAACAGTGCCGCCTGCCGATAATCCATTAAATATCGTGTCGGCTTCTTCACGGCTTGCTGCATTCACCACTATTTTCGACCTGTTTTCCATTTCATTGGTGCGGCCCATGCTTTCTGGAACGTCATTGGCCATTAACAAATTACTGCCAATTGGTAAAGCGATGTGCATGATTTTGTTTGCCTCATGTTCTGCTATCTGATCTCCTTGGCTTGCGATGTCTTTGAAGCGCACAATCGTTTTAAACTCTCCGCCAAATGTTGCTTTGTAGAAATGGAATGCTTCTTCCGCATTTCCGTTGAAGTTGATGTGAGGATTGATAGTTGCCATAATTCGATTGTTTGGTGTAAGACAAATATCGGAAGCAAGATCGTTCTATTGCAATACGCGCACGACAATTTGAAGGGCTGAATGCGACAATTGGATACTATGAATGAATTAATGTGAATGTCCGCACTCGTGTGCGTGTGCAGGAATTTGTTGAATATCTACCGGCACTTCGTTGGCTTTGAACGGCGCGCGAGGCTTAAGGTTCAACGTTTGGAACATGGCCTGATCTACGTTGACTTCTGGGTTTGGTGTCGTCAATAATTTATCTCCGGCAAAAATAGAATTTGCTCCAGCCATAAAGCACAATGCTTGTTCTTCGATGGTCATTCTCACACGACCGGCCGATAGACGAACCATGGCTTTCGGCATCATGATACGTGCCGTTGCAATCATACGGATCATGTCCCATACCGGAACCTTCGGTTGATTTTCTAATGGCGTTCCTTCCACAGGTACCAAGGCATTCACTGGTACAGATTCAGGATGCTCAGGCAGATTGGCCAATGTCAATAACATGCCTACACGGTCTGCATCTTTCTCTCCCATTCCGATGATACCACCGGAACACACAGAAATTTTTGCTTTCCTTACATTTTCTAAGGTCTCTATACGATCGTCGTAAGTACGTGTAGAAATGATTTTATCGTAATGTTCTTCGCTGGTGTCCAGGTTATGGTTGTAGGCATACAAACCTGCGTTCTGCAATTTCTCTGCTTGTTCGGCCGTCAACATTCCTAAGGTACAGCATACTTCCATGCCCATGCTGCTTACGCCTTTTACCATTTCCAACACACGGTCAAAGTCTTTGTTGTCTCTGACTTCTCTCCAGGCTGCTCCCATGCAAAAACGTGTACTGCCAGATTCTTTCGCATCCAATGCCGCCTTCATCACTTCGTTGACAGGCATTAGTTTTTCTACTTTTACATCTGTATGGTAACGCGCCGCCTGAGGACAATACGCACAGTCTTCCGGGCAACCGCCTGTCTTAATCGATAGTAAAGTACAAACCTGTACTTCAGAAGGATCGTTGTACTTTCTGTGTACAGTCGCTCCCTGGTATAGCAACTCCATCAAGGGCAGGTTATAAATGGCTTCCGCTTCTTCCCTTGTCCAGTTGTTTCTAATCTCGCTCATCGTATCTATGATAGTTCAGTTCTATATTACAAAAATAAGGGAAAAAGAGAATAAAACCGCTTTTCGAACGGTGTATCTTAAGGGTGGTAGTAAACAAGGATTTATTAGATTGAATGAAGGATTTTTAATGAAATGGATGGAGAATTCAATGAAAGCGTTCTGATCTCCTTTCATCTTATGGGCGTGTCCCTTCGGGTCGGGCTATCCGCTTCAAGTCCTCGCTCGGATCAAACTTTAACAGCATAGGTAATCAATCAGGCTCGCTGTGGGCTTTCCGCTGCTATCCCTCACGCGGCGTTAGGATTTAGGGACAAGACTGTTGTTTATTAAATTAGTCCAAGTTTACCTCTGAGGTAAACTTGGACCGAAAATAAAAAGGCTGGAATGTGATTCCAGCCTTTTATTAAAAAACAATTCGCGTTAGGGATTGAGCCATTGTTTGAGCTCTTCACGCTTTTTCAGCGTGAAAGCGAGTGGCGAAAGCCCGGCCCGCAGGGAACGCCCACATACTTATCAATCTGTTTATTTCAACAACCATTAATTTCTATTCACCCACTTCACAAATTTCATCCACAACTATTTCTTCTCCGTTCACTTAATTAATCGTAAAATAATACGGCAGACGTGTTTGAATACCTTTCACGCGGTGCATGTCCTGAAAGATTTCCAGGTAAGGATAGAACTCCAGCAACATTTGCTTTTGTTTTTTATCGTATACATCTTCTTCCGTACTGCCCAATAACTCCAACCAATCTTCCGCATCGCTGTCCGGCAATTGTACAATGTTGTATTCTTTCTCCTTCAACTTTGCCATTTGCGCGGCTATACGAATCGCATCGTTGATACCACCCAGGCTGTCTACTAATCCTACGGTGATGGCATCTCTACCCGACCATACGCGGCCTCCGGCATGCTTACCGATTTCTTCAACCGGTTGTTTTCTACCTTTGGCTGCTTTAGATAAAAACTGTCCGTAGATGTGTTCGATCTCTTGTTGGATGATGGCACGTTCTTCGTCGTTCATTCCTTTGCTGAACGATCCGATATCTGCATAGCGGCCGATTTTTTCTCTGTCAGAAGTGATGCCCAATTTATTTTGCAACAACCCTTCGGCATGTACAAACAAACCGAATACACCGATCGAACCAGTAATGGTATTGGGCGTAGCCACAATTTTATCGCAAGCCATCGCCATGTAATAACCGCCAGAGGCCGCTACATCAGACATGCTGGCAACTACTGGTTTCTTTGCTTTCAATTCTAAAATTTCATTCCAGATCACATCCGACGCCAAGGCACTTCCGCCCGGAGAATTGATGCGGAGAACAACCGCTTTGATGTTATCGTCTTCTGCCGCTTTATGTAATTCCGGTATGATGTTTTCCGGACTGATGTAATGTTGATTTTTCCCACCTTGTACAATCTCTCCTGCCGCATAAATGATAGCCACAGATTTGTTGACTTCCAAATCTTTTGGTTTCGTAGCCAATACGGCTTTGTAACCACACCATTTGATTTCATCGCTTTCTTTCACTCCTATTTTAGTGGCGATGGCTTTCTTCAACTCAGAAAGATAACCTACTGCTGAAATGATGTGGTGTGAAAGTGCAGCATCACTGTTTCTAACTTTCATGGAATCAGAAATATTAAATAATGTTTCTTTAGAGATGTTGCGTGAAGCAGATACCTTATCTAAAAACTCGTTGTACAAATCTTCCATCAACGCTTTGCTCTGGATGCGATCGTTTTCACTCATGTGATCCGAGATATAAGGTTCCACGGCACTTTTGAATTCACCGGCTTTGAAGACTTCCGTTTTCAATTCCAGTTTTTCAAACAGGTTTTTGAAATACAATACTTCAATCTTCAATCCGTTCAATTCGATCAATCCAGATTCCGGCATGTACAATTGATCGGCAACAGAAGAAATGTAATAGGATTTCTCTGTCAATATTTCTCCGTAGGCGTAAATGAATTTCCCCGATTTTTTAAAATCTTCCAAGGCATTGCGCAATTCATACAAGGTAGAATAACCGGCTTCAAAGATTCCCATCTCCAGGTAGATCCCTTTGATCGATTCATTCTTCTTTGCTAAATGTATGGCCTCGATGAGATCATACAAACCAACACCTGCCGCATCTCCTGCAATGTTGCGACGAAGCTTCGTCCATACGCGATTGTCTTCTTTTTCTACAATGGGTTTATCCAATGCAATCTTAAACACACTGTTTGCTTCTATGTTAGGTGGTGTTTCGACCATAGAAGCTCCAACCATAGAAAGGCCGACAACAATAAGAACAACGAAGAAGATAACGAGTCCCAAAAAGGTCCCGAGCATGATTTTGAAAAGGTTCATAGGGCTTTGCGTATTTGAATTGAAATATAGTAATTTTGGCATTATCGGCTCTAACCCAACCACATTAATTTGACTGAAGTTCTGCTTTTATTGGGAAGTAACTTAGAAGATCCTGCTTCACAATTAACAGCAGCAATTCTTCAACTGCAAGCTAAAGCAGGAACTGTCAGCAAACTGTCTTTGGTCTATTGGTCCGCTCCCTGGGGAAAAACGGATCAACCTGCTTTTCTAAACCAGGTGGTGTGGTTATCAACGTCATACGCTGCAGACGAATTGCTAGCGATTTTATTGTCTATCGAACAGGAAATGGGACGTGAACGCGTGGAAAAATGGGGCAGCCGAATCATTGACATTGATATCTTATACTATGGACAAGACATCGTCACTCGCCCAACTTTAAAAATCCCCCATCCTGAAATTGCCAATCGCCGGTTTGTATTGGTGCCATTGAGTGAGATCACTCCTGAATTTGTACATCCTGTATTGAATGTGAGCAATGCCGTTTTACTCGAGCGGTGTGAAGATGAGTTGGAAGTAAAAAAGGTAATTGACAGTGAGCAGTGATCAGTTATACTCTTTCTCCGCTCCGTTTCTGTTTCTCTATTTTACTAAGCCTTATTATGACATAAAAAAAAGGAGACCGATGGTCTCCTTTTTTTTTCTGATCACTGTCCACTGACAACTGATCACTTTCTTTAAACCGACGCCACTTCCGACGCCGCAGAAATTTTCTTTACCAACCCTTGCAACACTTTACCCGGACCACATTCTACAAAAAGTGTAGCGCCATCGGCGGTCATGTGTTGTACGGTTTGTGTCCAGCGCACCGGAGCAGTCAACTGTGCAATTAAGTTTTGTTGAATGTCAGCTACTGCTGTATAAGGCTTGGCATCTACGTTTTGGTAGATCGGACAAACCGGTTGAGCAAAGGTAGTCGATTTAATCGCTGCAGCGAGTTCTACTCTTGCCGGTTCCATCAAAGGAGAATGGAATGCTCCACCCACAGGCAAAGGCAATGCGCGTTTCGCTCCTGCTGCTTTCATGAGTTCACAGGCTTTTTCAATTCCTTTCATGGAACCAGAAATCACTAATTGTCCTGGACAGTTGTAATTGGCTGCCACCACTACTTCATCGGTAATGGATGCACAGATCTCTTCTACTTTTGCATCGTCCAAACCAAGGATTGCCGCCATGGTAGAAGGATTCAGTTCGCAGGCCTTTTGCATGGCCAATGCTCTTTTGTATACCAAAGACAAACCATCTTCAAAGCTCAACGCATTCGCTGCTACCAAAGCAGAAAATTCTCCCAGCGAGTGACCGGCTACCATGTCTGGTTTGAAATCGGATTGTGTTTTTGCCAAGATCACAGAGTGCAGGAATACCGCAGGCTGTGTCACTTTGGTTTGTTTTAATTCTTCGTCCGATCCCTCAAACATAATTTGAGAGATATTGAAACCCAATACTTCGTTGGCTTTGTCAAACAATTGTTTGGCTAGAGGACTAGAGTTGTACAACTCTTTACCCATTCCAGAAAACTGTGATCCCTGACCGGGAAAAACATAGGCTTTTTTCATTTTATATCAATTAATGGAAGACGCAAATAACGGAATTTAATTGAGATAAGGAAGGGGACGGTGATCCATCTGTCTTGCCCCTATTCCTTTTGAACTTTGTGCTGCTGCTATTTCTTATTCTTCCTAACTTCTTTCCATAGATATCTCGGGTATGTCTCGGGTATGTCTCGGGTATGTCTCGGGTATGAGCCGACACTACAAACATTATGTTAAATAAAAAGACCATAAAAAAAGGAGACCATAAGTCTCCTTTTTTTATTTTTCTGATCACAGACAAGTGATCACTGTCCACTGTTTTATTTCTTCGCCGGTTCTTTATCTCCTAACAAATGTACCCATCCTTTTAAAATTTGTACTTCGTCATCGGGATTTAATCTTCTGTAGTAATGCACTTCTGCTTCGTAGTAGTACACCCCTTCTGTTAAAAAATTACTGGCGCCGTCTACTGTTCTCCATTTGATGGAAGGATCACCGTTGTAACTGTATACCTGATTGCCCCAACGATTGAATACCGTGAAGTGTACTACCTGCACGCCTTTAGGAATAGGAAACGCTTCGAAGATGTCATTCAATCCGTTGTTGTCGCGCGTGACTAAATTAGGCAATTCATAGTACACACAGTTGTCGATGCAAATGCGATTGCTGGCTGCGCCTTCTATATTTTGGTAGTTCACCGCTTTCACTTCATAGCAACCTGCCAAACTGGAATCTCCGGGATCGTGCACATACGATGTATCAGTAATAAACGTAAGCAAAGACAATCCATCGCTGTTATGACCAGAATAATATATATTATATCCCTTGATCGTATTACAACGTGTATCAGCAACAGAGTTCCATAACAAACTATTCACCGTTTGATTAAAAGGGGGCGCACATGATTTCAAGGTCAAGACAGGAGCGATAGGTGGTGAATCATCTAAAGGGATCACTTGTCGTACCGGGGATAAAGAATACAATTCTCCTTTCAATCTCGGATCGCAATAACGTCCTTTCACCAATACATAATAATTTACGGTATCGCAATTGTGCACCGCCACATTATCCAGATAAGTTCCTACTTTTACTTTGTCCAAGAGCGTGGCTATTTTTATATAAGGCAAGGCTCCATTAATGGATCGATAAATTTCCAATGTATCCAGGTTGCATACGGTGGAAACATTCCAAGACAAGAACGTCGCATTGTTGCGTGGTTGTGCGGTGAATACTACAGATGATTGTATAGGCGACAACTCCAATCCATTCACTTGTGTTTTGTAAAAGTATTGTTTATTAGTTGTATTAAGATTGTTGTCTGTGTAAAAAGTATCTGTAAGCGCAGCAGTATTTATTTTAGTGTATACCGTAGGTGCATCAGAAGATGCTCTGTACAAGTCGTACGAAAAAGGAGGTGTAACATTATCCAAAGGTTGAAACCAATTGATCTGTATCGTTCCATTCACTGGATCTGTAGCTGTTACGGAGGCTGACGCAATCATGGGTACGTCCACGGCAATCTGCCCACAAGATTCGTTAGAAGGATAACTTACGCCATTGGAAGGTGCAGCAAACGTAGCGATAATGGTGTAACAATAAATAACACCTGGTACAAGACCCGTACCGTTATTGTTATCTAAGTAAGTATTGGTACCTGCATCTATTTCTTTTATGAACACATAACCAGATGTGGCTGGTATACCAGCATCACAAGGAGCTGGATTTAAATTCGCCCCATTACATTCTTTTCTATAAATTCTAATTTTTAAAGCACTAGAGCAAACCGTTGTTTTATATGGATCCCAGGATAAAGTAATTCCTGTTGGCTGTGGATTCGTGACTAAATTTTTAGGTTCCGGCGCCTTGACATAAACTAACATGCTGCGCACGTCGGTCAACTGCGGCGCGGTTGTAGATACATCCTGTGCTCTGTATACAATTTCATAAGGTTGTTCACGGATATGATCGCAAGTGGTTTGCCAACTGTAATGAATAGAAGGAGCAGATGTATTGTTGTTAATGACTGGAAGATAATTGGCAGGAGAAGTAGCAAGCGAATACGTACCGCTGTATGACTCCATGTAAATATTATGATTGTTAGGATGAGAGGCCGTGACTGTATTTTTCAATAAAGTGCCTGCTACAACACAGGTATCAGCCGGTAATTTTAGTACAGGAGGCCTGTTCTGTGTATCATTGATCTGAATCTGCATGTCACGGATCACGTAACCGATGCGTATACCGTTGCGCCATTCTGAAATCATAATGGCAATGTTATAATAGCGTGGCAGTGAGCCATTGGTATAATCGCTCGGCGTATCCCATACTATTTCTCCCGTGATCGGATCGATGGTAATGGTAGACGAACCGCCAGAAGTAGACGAACCACCATAAGCAGGATCGGCAGGTGATTTAAAGTTGATCACATTGACACCTGCAGCAGATTGAGGGGTTACAAATTTATAAGACAAGCTGTCTCCATCCGGATCATAAGCTCCAGGGTTATGCGTGTAAATCTCACCGATTGCCCCCTGATCGATGGGAGGAACAGACAATACAGGAGAATTATTCAATCCTAAAAAAGGATCGATGTCTATCGCCGTCTCCACATAGAAAGCTGTATTGACCGATTGCGACATGTTGATGATGTTGGCAATCCTGTTCTGTTCTTGAAAACCTGCTTTGTAAAAACCTGCTGCTTTGTAAGTATGGGTGAAGACGTAGAGATTTATGGAAGTCCCATTGGTGGGATCTACAACATTGTGATATGATTTATTAGAGGTCTGCGAACTGCCGTCTCCAAACGACAGGGTTGCCTGATCCTGAGCGATGTTGGCGTTGTCGTTGATATACAGTTGAAGTGTAAAAGTATAAGTTAGGGAAGTGCTGCTCGTGCGTACTGCTTTGATATCACCAGCCTTAATGTGAGTGGCTTGCGCCATAAATGAAACGCCACAACACAACCACACCAAAAAAACAACCCGAAATACCCTCGTCAACGTAAAAGAAATCATAGCTTGAATAATGACCTAAATATAAACAGGATTGCCTGTCAATATGGTATAAATGTACAGAAAATAATATGTTATTTAGAATGCATTTAAATAATAACATTTATTGCAATTCAGTGCCACAGGTTCTAATTTTGGTAGATTTCAGAAAAACACTTATATAAAGTTAAAATAAGATGAATTGGTTTATCTCCGCCGTATCTTCCTCAGTAGGAAAAAAAATCATGATGGCCCTGACAGGGCTTTTTCTATGCTCGTTCCTGGTGGTTCACCTCATTGGAAACCTCCAACTCTTAAAACTAGATCTCGGTCTTTCTTTTAATACCTATGCGCAATTCATGTCGCATAATCCGGTGATCCAAACTATTTCTAAAGGGAACTTTGCCATCATCCTCGCTCACGCTTTGATCGCACTTTTTCTAACCAGGCAAAACGCCAGTGCCCGTCCCATCGGTTATCAGGTGAAGAAAGGTTCGGCCAACAGCACCTGGAGTTCCCGCAACATGGGGTTACTCGGTACTATTTTACTGGTATTCATTGCTGTTCACTTGTACCATTTCTGGTGGCAAGTACACTACGGTGGAACCATACCGATGAGAGAATATACAGACGATCACGGAAACTTAGTGAGCTTTACGGATTTGTATGCAGCGGTTATGTTTGCGTTTAGCAATCCTTACATTGTAGCGTTCTATGTCTTCTCTATGATCGCCATGGGCTATCACTTGTACCACGGCTTTGCCAGCGCCTTCCAGTCGTTGGGTTTAAATCACGTAAAATACAATGGATTGATTCGTGCCGTAGGTTTTCTCTTCTACTTCGTCATTCCGGCAGCTTATGCTTCTATTCCATTAATCATTTTCTTTCGTTAACCATTACATCATCTGATCCGATATGAAATTAGATTCCAAAATACCAGAAGGTCCGATAGGCGATAAATGGACCAAGCATAAATTCAAATTGAAACTGGTGAACCCAGCCAATAGAAGAAAATACGACATCATCGTAGTAGGTACTGGTCTTGCCGGTTCATCCGCAGCAGCCAGTTTGGGAGAAATGGGATACAATGTAAAAGTATTCTGCTTTCAGGACAGTCCCCGCAGAGCGCACAGTATCGCTGCTCAGGGAGGTATCAACTCTGCGAAAAATTACCGCAACGACGGCGACAGCGTATACCGTCTGTTTTACGATACAGTAAAAGGCGGTGACTACCGCGCACGCGAAGGCAATGTGCATCGCTTAGCTGAAGTCAGCGTGAACATCATTGATCAATGCGTGGCACAAGGTGTACCATTCGCCCGTGAGTACGGTGGCTTGTTGGACAACCGCTCATTCGGTGGTGCCCAGGTAGCACGTACATTCTATGCGAGGGGACAAACCGGACAACAATTATTATTAGGTGCTTACTCTGCGCTGGAGCGTCAGGTAAACGAAGGCACTGTAAAACAATATACTCGTCACGAAATGCTGGACGTAGTCACCATCGATGGCATCGCCAAAGGTGTAGTGGTTCGTGATCTAGTGACCGGAGAAATTGAAAGCCACAGCGCACATGCTGTGTTGTTATGCACCGGTGGATACGGCAACGTATTCTACTTGTCTACCAATGCACAAGGCTGTAACGTAACAGCGGCCTGGAGAGCACATAAGAAAGGCGCCTTGTTTGGTAATCCTTGCTTTACACAAATTCACCCAACTTGTATTCCTGTTTCCGGTGATCACCAATCAAAATTAACGTTGATGAGTGAATCATTGCGTAACGATGGTCGTGTGTGGGTACCTGCAAAACCAGGTGACAAACGTGTAGCCGCCGACATCCCTGAAGGCGAAAGAGATTATTTCCTGGAAAGAAAATATCCTTCTTTTGGTAACCTGGTGCCTCGTGATGTGGCATCCAGAAATGCCAAAGAAATGTGTGACGAAGGCAAAGGTGTTGGTGCCAGCGGATTGGCCGTATACCTTGACTTCGCTGATTCCATCAAGCGTTTGGGCGAAGATGCCGTAAGAGCTAAATACGGTAACCTGTTCGACATGTATGCACAGATTACTGGAGAAAATCCTTACAAAACACCGATGCGTATCTACCCTGCTGTTCACTATACCATGGGCGGACTCTGGGTTGATTATAATTTATCGACTACCGTAAAAGGTTTGTATGCTTTAGGTGAAGCGAACTTCTCTGACCATGGTGCCAACCGTTTGGGAGCGAGTGCGCTGATGCAAGGCTTAGCAGACGGTTACTTCGTGATCCCAGCAACACTGAGTGATTACTTAGCGGAGATCGGACCGAAAGCAGTAGATAAAAATCATCCTGCATTTGCAGAAGCCGTTAAATCTGTAAAAGACCAAACAGCGAAACTACTTGCTATCAACGGAAAGAAAACAGCCAACGAATACCACAAAGAGCTCGGTAAGATCATGTGGGAATACTGCGGAATGGCGCGGAATGCAGAAGGTTTGAAAAAAGCACAAAAGTTGATTCAGGAATTGCGTGCAGACTTCTGGAAGAACGTAAAAGTTTCCGGTGAAGCAGAAGACTTGAATCCTAACCTGGAAAGAGCAGGCCGTGTGGCAGATTTCTTAGAGCTTGGAGAATTGATGGTGGTAGACGCTCTGAATCGTAATGAATCATGTGGCGGTCACTTCCGTGAAGAATACCAAACGGATGAAAACGAAGCACAACGCGACGACGATCACTACGCATACGTAGCGGCTTGGGAATACAAAGGCGATAACCAACCGGAAGAATTACACAAAGAAGATCTTGTGTTTGAAAATGTTAAACTCACTCAAAGAAGCTACAAATAGATATGGCAGGCAATATGAACATTACTCTAAAAGTATGGCGCCAAAAAAACGCCAACACCAAAGGCAAATTGGTTAGCTACAACGCCAAAGATGTTTCTCCTGATATGTCTTTTCTGGAGATGATCGATGAGGTCAACGAAGTATTGATTAAAAAAGGAGACGAGCCCATCGCGTTCGATCACGATTGCCGCGAAGGCATTTGCGGCATGTGCTCTATGGTCATTGACGGCAGACCACACGGTCCGAAAGAAGGCATCACGACCTGTCAGTTGCACATGAGAAGTTTCAAAGACGGAGATACCATTACCATCGAACCATGGAGAGCGAAAGGGTTCCCTGTGTTGAAAGATTTAGTGGTAGATCGTTCTGCTTTTGACCGCATCATACAAGCAGGTGGTTACATCTCTGTTAACACTGGTGTAACGATCGACGCCAATGCCATTGCGATCTCTAAACAAGATTCTGATAAAGCCTTCGACGCGGCAACCTGCATCGGATGTGGCGCTTGCGTAGCAGCTTGTAAAAATGCTTCTGCCATGTTGTTCTTATCAGCGAAAGTTTCCCAGTTGTCTTTGTTGCCACAAGGACACCCAGAAAGAAAATCGCGTGTAGAAAACATGCTGCAACAAATGGAAGACGAAGGTTTTGGTAACTGCTCCAACACCGGTGCTTGTTCTGTAGAATGTCCAAAAGAAATCGGACAAGAACACATCGCTCGTCTGAACCGCGAATTCATTGCGGCGAAAGCAAGTTCGGATAACGTTTAATAGTATCTATTAGATAATAAATGAAATAGCTGTTCTACTTTTAGGGCAGCTATTTCGCTTTTAAGTTTTTATTTTTCACAAAACATCTCTTACCTTTAAAAGATAAAAGCGCCATGAAATTTTTTTATGCATTTATTCTTTTCAATTCTTTCATTGGCCTTTCGTTTTCACAATCTGTGAACACATTTCCTGACTCGAATGCAGTTTGGATAAATGGATTATATATATACGATGAATCTCATCTAAGTTATCAGCATAGTATAACGACCTATTGCATGGGCGACGAAGATACAACCATCGGATCTTATACCTACTCTAAAATTAATTATTGTGGCGGTCCGTATAAAGGAGCTACCAGAACTGAATCGGGAAAGGTATATTACATTCCAAAAGATTCTACAGCTGATTATCTGTTGTATGATTTTTCAGTACAGCCAGGTGATCTGATATATAATGTATATGTTGAAGGAGTTTTTGGGCCAGCAAATCTTTATCCTGATCCCCTTTTGGTAACTGATGTTTCCGAGTTCACGATTAATGGTATAGCACATAAACAAATTTTTTTAAATGAAGGTGTTTCCTGGATCGAAGGGATAGGAAATAATACCAATGGTTTGTTTGCAGGTATAGAGATATTAGAGATCTTCGCTTATACTCAAATGGATTGCATGAGTCAGAACGACACCAGCCTTTTCCCCAGCTATAACTTGCAACCTTGTAACCTGACATTAGGAAATACTACCGCACAAAAGAATAAAGACCTGGTTGCTTACCCCAATCCTACTGAACATAGCACCACCCTGCAATGGGATGAATCCTTGACTGACTTTACGATACAAGTATACAACGCAATCGGCAATACTTTTGATCCTGTAATTATTTATCCGTCCGGTAGAAGTGCCGAAATTGATTTGTCTATTTATCCAAAAGGACTCTATACTATTGTAATGACTAATACGCAAAAAAGTTATACGGCAAGAGTGATCAAACGATAACGTTTAAGAAATATCACGCGTAAAAATAATTTCACTGTGTTGTCATACACTTCTTCTATTCTATCGATTCAATGACCAGACAAAAATACATTTCCCTTATCCTTATTCTCGGCACACTTACAGCCCTTGTTCCCTTCACAGTAGACATGTACCTACCAGGATTTCCGGCCATTGCCAAGGATCTGCATACGGACGTGGCCAGCGTAGGACTTTCTTTATCCAGCTTCTTCATAGGCATCTCGTTTGGTCAGCTCCTATATGGGCCTTTGCTTGATCGTTACGGAAGAAAAATACCTTTGTACTGCGGATTGATTGTGTATGTGATCGCATCGATTGCTTGCATAGAAGTCACCAATATCTCTGAACTCATCATCATACGCTTTATTCAAGCCATTGGTAGCTGTGTAGCCGGTGTGGCTTCCATGGCCATGGTCAGAGATTTATTTCCGGTAAAAGATTCTGCCAAAGTTTTCTCCTTACTCATGTTGATGGTGGGTCTTTCACCCATGCTCGCTCCGACCATAGGTGGTTATGTGACTGCGGAAGCCGGATGGCACGCGGTATTCATGACCTTAGCAGGGATGGGAGTATTTGTAATTCTTGCGGTGTTTTTCTTTTTACCTAACAGCTACAAACCTGATTCTACCATTTCTTTAAAACCTCAGGCCATCATTAGTAATTTCATTTTAGTTTTGAAAGAACCTGCGTTTTATACTTACGCCTTTACAGGTGCCATGGCTTTTGGTGGTTTGTTTGCTTACGTAGCTAGTTCTCCGCTTGTCTTTATGGAAGTGTTTCATGTAGACGGTAAAGTATACGGATGGATCTTCGCTTTTCTTTCTATCGCCTTTATTGGTTCCAATCAAATCAATACCTTGCTTTTGTCTTACTACCGCAGTGAGCAAATTGTCAAAGCCTCGCTGATCGCGATGTGCATGGTAATGATTGTTTTCCTTTTACTTACACTGAGTGGTGTGTTGGGACTTTATGGAACGATTGCTTTTCTATTCTTCTACCTTTGTTTTCTTGGATTGATCAATCCCAATACGGCAGCGTTATCGTTGGCTCCATTCAGTAAAAATGCAGGTTCTGCTTCTGCCATGCTGGGTGCTTTACAAATGTGTATGGGAACCCTTGCTTCTATCGGTGTGAGTATATTTACGGAGCCCTCCGCAGTACCAATGATTGCTATCATTGGTGCTACCTCTTTTGGATCTCTGACAATCTTAATGATAGGGAAAAGAAAAAGTAGTCGGGTGAATGTTATCCCTTCGTAAATAAAAAAAAGCAAGTTTGCGCATTCACCGTCGGCACACTCATAATTTTTTCTGGAAAAAATGTTATGTGACTCGTGAGAGTTCAGATAAAGCATTTTTTATATAATCCATGAGCATAGGTCGGCCATTGACAGCGTAGGCAAACTTGCATCACAAAGATACGGGAATGAATACGGAGAAGCAAACTGATTCATCAAACATCTTTGATGCAAATAAAAAACTCCCACCCTCCACTCAAGGAAGATGGGAGATCTCAACCAACTTCACCACCAATTTAGTTTACAGTGATTTCTCTGTTTTCATTCTTGTCTTGTTCCTTCTTCGGAATTTCCAATAACAATATCCCGTTTTCATAAGTGGCTACCACTGCACTTTCATTTGCATTTTCCGGCAATCGAAACGCTCTCTGGAATGATCCGTAATTGAATTCCTTCCTTGAAAACTTTTTATCCTTCACTTCTTTTTCTTCGCTGTGTTTACCAGACACTATCAATGTTCTTTTCTCCACTGCAATTTTAAAATCCGTTTTATTGTATCCCGGTGCCGACAATTCCAGCTTATAATTATTTTCTTCCTCCGAGATATTGACAGCAGGCACAAACGATGCATGCTCTCTTGCAGCAAATTCATTGCCGAATACATTTTCCAATAATCCACTGAATGGATGATTGTACACTGTCGATTTGTTGACTTGACCATTTGCCGGTTTTGTCCATTCTACTAATCTCATGGTTTGGTTCCTCCTTTTTGATGTTAAACTTTTGTTAAACTTCATGTATCTCTCTTCGACCAAATAATAGTCCAGAATTGAAAACATATTATTTCTCTGACAAAATTTCCCATTACAAATGTTATTCATTCAATAACTCACCATAATTGACAGTATACCTGACGTTTTTACTGTATAAAATTTGTATCATTGAAAACGCACCTTGATAAAAAGCGCTCTCTTTGGCATCTTTACTCACCTAATACCTCTTCCACTATGTTATTCCATTCCCAAGACATTCGTCCTATTGAAAGATTCACCCTGTTGATTCTTGATCCGCTGATCACAGCTCTATGTCTCTATGTTCCGTTATTATTGCTCACACTTCCCTTTCATCTCCTGGGTTTAGTGAACTCGTTCGCATTTACAAAGTGTTGTTCCTTTTTGTTTCTCGCCACCTATCTGAATAAAGACATAGCACATGGCCAAAGTCTGGGTAAACGCATCTTGGGATATGCTGTAGTCAATGAAAGCAATGGCAGAGCACCACGCAAAGCAATCTGCTTTTTGCGTAACCTGACGATACTTGTATATCTATTAGAACTCATCTACTGTTTCTTTTCACCCAATCAAAAAATCAGTGATCACCTCACGAAAACAAAAATCATCAAAACAAAAAAAGACACTCAACCGATTCGTTCTTTTTATAGAGACATGAAAACCATCACTTACGACAATGAAACACGTGAAGTAATTGGATTGACCGTTTTGCTTTTTGTTCTTACCTTATTTTTGAAATAAACACATTGACTATTCTACTTTCATTTTTCACACGTCTTTTGGGGAACCTCACCTTTCAGGTGCTGTTCGCCATTGCGTGTGGCGTACTGCTTGGACATTATGCACCCGATACAGCTGTGCAAATGGAAATACTTGGGAAAGGATTTATTGAACTTATTAAAATCTTCATTGGACCCATCATATTCCTCACCATTGTCACCGGCATCAGTGGCATGAGTAATTTAAAAAAAGCAGGACGTATTGGAATAAAGGCTCTCGTGTATTTTGAAGTCGTCACTACACTAGCTTTAACTATAGGCATAGCTGTTGCATACCTTTTGCAACCCGGACATATAGACAAAAGTATCTTACCCATTCAAGATGCTGCGAAATACACTCGACGTGCTTCAAAAACTTTTAATTGGGGAGAGTTTTTTTTATCCAATATCATGTTGCAGGTATTATGTGTTGCTATACTCGTTGGTATTCTATTGCATTTTTCAAAACACAAACAGCATGCTGTTCATTTCTTAAGTAACGTTTCATTGTACGTATTCAAAGGATTAAAATACGTGATGTACCTCGCTCCAATTGGGGCTTTTGGAGGGATGGCCTATACCATTGGAAAATTCGGTTTGCTTACCTTAATTCCTCTTGCTAAACTCATGGGCAGTGTCTACCTCACGATGTTTCTTTTTATAGTTGTAGTACTGGGTAGCATACTTCGGTATTACCACATGAGTATTTTTACTTTGCTGAAGACCATCAAAGAAGAAATATTACTGGTATTGGGAACTTCATCTTCTGAAAGTGCGCTACCATCTGTCATGCAGAAATTGGAACAGATGGGTTGCAGCAAGCCAGTAGTAGGGCTCGTGATACCTACCGGTTATTCCTTCAATCTCGACGGCACGTCGATCTACCTTTCCATGGCAGTCATTTTTCTTGCACAATTGTACGGCATAGAATTGAATACTAGCGAACTACTAACGATTATTGGTATACTCATGATCACTTCTAAGGGTGCTGCAGGAGTAACAGGGAGCGGCTTTGTGGTACTTGCGTCTACGCTCGCCACCTTGCACAAAATACCAGTGGAAGGACTGGCTTTTTTATTAGGAGTTGACAAATTTATGAGTGAAGCCAGAGCCATTACAAATCTCATTGGCAATAGCACCGCAACTATTGTGATTGCTAAAAGTGAAAAAGAATTTATCCATTCGTAGTATTTGCTTCACGGTATTTCCACTACTTATTAATAGGTATTTGTGTCGTCATGGGGAATAAATACCCCTTTAATTTTTGTTTATAAAAACAACAGCCTACCTTTGTCAGAACATGCTTTAACAATCAATGGCCACTTTTTAAAATTCTTTCTGCATGTAAAATATTCCTAAAATGCTTTGTCATGATTAAGGAAATTTAACTTTTTACTAAAATCATATGAAAACTGAACACTCTACCCTTGAAAAAAAACTAAACTTAAGTACATTGTTGTTTTCGATACTGGCTATCATTTTTGTTTTTATTTCACTGCTTTGTCTGGATGAAACCAAATATGAACAAGGTGGGCTTCTAGGTACATCAGCTCTTGGATTTTGTCTTCTTGCTCTTTGGAGTCAAAAAAGTCCTTTCTATTCATTGATTGCGGGACTGTTCTTCTACCTTGGATCCATGGCTTCACTCTGCTATTTTTTTCCAAGAATCATTACAGACGGTACCGGCTTTTTCTCTCCTTATATTTACATACTCTTGTTTTTTTTATTCAATGTGTATCTTATTACAAGAGAATATCAAAAACAAAAAATATCTACTCCTACAAACAACAGTGAAAAAACGACAGTAAAAGAATCTGAAATGGAAATCCATAATTTCTGATTCTTTTACTTATCGGTCTTCGACATAAAAAAAGGTGAGCAAAATAATCTGCTCACCTTTTTTATGTCGAATGGTATTTTCTTATTTAATCAATTCAAGATCTTTAATGCCATCAAATTGAGGTTGTGCAGTCCATTCACCTTTAGTATTGATGAAGCCCCACTTACCATTCGATTTTGCTGCCGCAAAACCATTTTTAAAAGCTCTTACATCTTCGAATTGAGGAGCGATAGCCCATTGCCCTTTCGGACCAAGAAAACCTACTTTCTCTACTTTTCTAGCTTCCGCAAAACCTTCAGAAAAACTATTGTACTTGTCGGCATCTGTTACTCTTAATACTTCACCTGTCTTGGAGACGTATACCCATACTTCTCCTTCCTTAGCCATAGCCAAACCACTGATCGGATCAAATTCTTTACCCGCAGTATACAATGGTTTGATCACCCATTCTCCTTTACTATTGATGAAACCTAATTTTTTACTTTGGTCTTTTGCCCAGGCCAAGCCTCCACTAAAATAACCCACACTTTCAAACTGTGCAGGAACAGCTACTTTCCCGTCTACTCCAATGAATCCAAGTTTTTTATCTGCCGTTCTAAATGCTGCGTACTTTTCTGAGAAAGGCTTCAACTCAACTAATCCAGGAGCATCTACGGGAGTCTCCGTACCTTTGGTATCCAATACTAAAAATTTCCCATCCGCAGAAACGTTAGCATAGCCATTGTTGAATTCTGTTACTCTTTCATATTTTGCAGGGATAGACAGTTTTCCCTGAGTGTTGAGATAGCCCCACTTCTCTCCTATTTTTACCGGCACTAGTCCATCACTATAACCAACAAGCTCAGCACCAAAACCAAAACCTTCAATCAATCTAAAATTGCTGATTTCAACAGGCAATGTTTCCCCTTTGGGATTGATGAAGTAAAACTGTTTTTTTTCTACGTCATAAATAGGTGCCAGTCCTTCACTCGAAAATTTGTAACATTTCTCGTACTTAGCAGGGATGATAAGCTCTCCCTTGCTATTGGCATATCCCCATGTTTTGCTTCCAGCAGGTTTTACCTGTGAAAGTAACGTTTGTGCCGTAACACTAAATGAAATCAAAACTGAAAAGATTAGACTTAAAAAGATTTCCTTTTTCATGGTGTTTAATGTTTTGAAAGATTAAAACGAAAGACAGGCATGACTTACATGCGGATTGAAATTAAACCATAAAACGTTAAAAACAAATCTCTTCCAATTTTATAAATGGTCCATTTTTTCATCCTGCCTACCACCATTCAAGAAGGAAAGATCGTGTGTCAACATGATCTTCCAGATGCTTTTGATCTCATATTTAGTTTAACTATCTTCAATACTCTCCTATTGCTCTTAACAAATTACTACACCCATTCTATTGATTTTGCTAATCACCACAATGACAGAATTCGAATTAACAGATTACGACTTTATTGAATTGAATAAACTCATGAAACTATTAGGCCTTGTAGGTACGGGAGGAGAAGCCAATCAGCGAATCATCAATGAGGAAGTAAAAGTGAACGATGCGATTGAAATTCAAAAAAGAAAAAAACTAAGGCCAGGTGATAAGGTTACTTTTGCAGGACACACCATCTTAATTAAATAATACATAGATCATATACATCCCTTCTTTTTTCAAAATTGATAACAGGGATGAGATCAAAGAGTTTCTTTTTTGGGATGGGGATCAGTCAAACAGATGAGAAAATAGTAGTAGCCACTCATTTGCCACTTTTGCTAATTAAAAATAAAGCAGGGAAAGAGTTTTCGGGTCATCTATCCAAAGCCAATCTTCAATGAAAAAAAAATGACTCAATTGCAGGTAGGGATTATATTTCAGGGAACGCATGCTTATATTTCTTCTTCCAGGTATGATCATGAAAAAAACGTACCAACATGGAATTATCTAACGTTACATCTATAGAGTACAATCAGGACCATTGATCAGGAAGAGTTATTGCATTACAGAAAAGTACGAACAAGCATCTCAAGAACCGATTTCCGTTCATAAAATCGATGCTCAGCTGTTGGAGAAAGAGCTCAACGGAATTGTAGGCTTCGAAATAGACATTCAAGAATTACAGGCCGCTTACAAACTTTCGCAAAACAAAGACGATAACAACCACGCTCGCATCATCGATGAATTAGAAAAAAATGCCGATGAACTCTCTCTATCCATCGCAGCCCAGATGAAAAAACAAAGAAGATAAATGGAACAATTTAGTTATTTCTATTTTTGAACAACGCTTAGTTGCTGGCTTATAGCGGTTAATATAAATACAAACAAGCACATCATAAAAGATACCTGCTTTTAGGTATTTTTATCAGGGTCTATAATTCTTATCTTTCCGTTTTACAGTACGGTAACATGGATAATACGGAAGATCATTATCTCTCTTTGTATATAAAAAAATTAAAAGCTATTCAGCTTAATGCTGAAGAACTCCCTTCAATCATCATTATTCATGAGCTAAAAAATTTAACCATTGAGTACATGTCTCCTCGTGGTTTAAAAATGTTGGGAATTCATTTTGATGATATCAAAGGAATGCACGGTAGCGATTATCACGATAAATATTTCAATCCACAAGACGCTGATGATTATCTTCCTAAAATTTTAAATATCATCAATAAGGGAAACGAAGATGAAATTGTCACTTATTTTCAACAAGTACGTCCATCTGAATCCCACGATTGGAAATGGTACCTCAGCACCAGTAAAATTTTTATGAAAGACGCCGATGGCAACCCGTCTCACATCATTACTATTGCCAGTCCAGTAGATCCAGAACACCATATCAATAGCAAAGTCAACAGACTTTTGGAAGAGAATAATTTTCTCAGAAATAATCACGAAGTCTTTTCTTCTCTCACCAAAAGAGAACGAGAAATGTTAAAGTATATGGCCCTGGGTAAAAACTCAACAGAGATCGCTGCAATTTTTCACATCTCCGAGAAGACCGCCGTTACGCACCGCAGAAACATCCGCAGCAAATTAGGAGCACAAACTAATTACGATTTAGTATGCTATGCACAAGCCTTTGATTTGATCTAAGACCTGCAGAAAATTCATCTTTATTTCTTTTGCACGTCTGCGTATCCAAAAACTGTTTTTAATGTGGAGGAAAAACGCGTAGATGGATCGGTACGGATTTTCTTTTCTTCGTCTGCAACCAATACAAACAATCCACTGATGCCACGCTTGATGACGTAGTCTTCCAGGTTAGGATTTTGTTTTTTTACTCCTGGAATTCTGTTGTATTCTGTTACCAAAGTAGACCAATACCTTGTGACCTCTACTTTTTTAAGCGCATCCTGTACCACAGGCTGGTATTGCGTATATAAGCCTGTAGAGGTGGCGTCTTTTAGGTAGTGAGTAGCAGCCGTATCTGCACCCATTAATACATTCATGCCATCGGTAACAGTCATATTTTTTACTGCGTCCATAAAAATAGGTGCTGCTTTTTTAGCCGCTTCTTCCGCTGCACGATTCAATGATGTTTCAAACTCCGTGACTTGTTGTTGCAACCCTAATTTTATCAATTGGCTTTTCATTTTCGCTGCCTCGGGAGGAAATGGGATAAATAGTCTTTCATTTTTTAGGTAACCATCTACCTGAGAAGCTGATGATGCAGACTTATTGGCTCCAACATTTAACGCTTCCTTTAGTCCTTGTACAATCTCGTCATTGCTGGGTGTTGAGGTAAGTGCCTTCTTCGCTTTATTTAATTTATCCTTAAGTGTTTGAGCTGATAGATGTGTAGTTGTTATGAGGCAGATCAACGCCAATAATATAGTTTTCATGAATCGTATGTATTTTTTGAGCGAAGCTGATTATTCTATAAAACTTTTTTATAGAGTGGCAAAAAAAAGAGACCTAAACAGTCTCTTTTTTTTCTTTTATGTAACACTAAGACAATAGTTTTTGTCTTAAATAAAATTCCAGTTGTTCATTGGTTAACAACAATTTTTCTGTCAGTGCTTCCTTTTCCTTTTTAAGATTAAACACTTGGTAAGCCCTTTTGATGGTCTCTTTCAACTCATCATCGTTCCAAGGTTTTTGAAGATAGCAAAAAATCTGTCCAAGGTTAATCGCATCTTTCAAGGCCTCTATATCTGAAAACCCTGTTAATAATATGCGCGTCTGATCCGGAAAATCTTTAACCGCTTGCGCAAGCAACTCTGTACCAGTTGTACCAGGCATTCTTTGATCCGTAATTAATACATGAATCTCCGTTTCCTTGAGAATCACTTTTGCATCATCCGCTGAAATGGCTGTATACACTTTAAAATCTCTCCTAAAAGAAGCTTTAAACGCATTCAGGTTATTTTCTTCATCATCTACGTATAGTACATGAATTTCGTCTCCTTTTTCCATGAGATTAATAAAATGTTTTATATTAAATGTAAAACCTTGAACAATGCTTGCTCGTTAATTAATCAAAGTTTAAACCCTGATTGCTATCAATCGCATTCTTAATGAAATTACGTAAATAAATAAAAAAAGGCTATGTAAAACTCAATATTTTTTTCGCGAAAAATATATTTATCTTTAATATTAACACTCACTAAGTATTTGATTATTAGGTGTTATTATATAATTATACCAATAAAAAACATGTAAATGGGAATACTTTTACAGCATAAAATTAATACTCTTTGTTCTCACCAAAAAGACCTCCAACAGGTCTTCAAACCACTATTCTACCGAATATACAACCCTAACGAACGACAGGATTTTTCTCTTTTATTAGACACACCTGGATTAAGAATCACAGATTGTGTACTGGATCAGGTAAAAGAGCTCATGAAAATCAATCATCCTGATCTCAAATTAGGCTCTGAAGAACAAAGGGAAGCCGCACTGCAGCACATAAAACCATATACCGAACAGGAATATGGTGTATGGGTATACTATCCATGGTCGAACAGACTCGTTCATATTGTGGATGAAAAAGAATTTATAGATCTTAGAACCAGCAGAAACCAATATAAAATTACCGTAGAGGAACGAGAACTATTGGCCCAGAAAAAAATTGGAGTCATAGGCCTCTCGGTAGGACAATCGGTTGCAGTTACTCTAGCGATGGAACGCATTGCAACAGAATTGCGATTGGCTGATTTTGATGTATTGGAACTGACAAACCTAAATCGTATTCGAACGGGCATTCACAACTTAGGTTTGCTTAAAGTTTACGCTGTAGCAAGAGAAATTGCCGAAATTGATCCTTTTCTCACCGTAAAGTGTTTCAGTGAAGGGCTGTCAGAAAACAACATGGATATTTTTTTCATGGAAGGTGGTAAACTTGATTTACTGGTAGAAGAATCTGATGGATTTGATATCAAAATATTGAGTCGTTACAAAGCAAAAGAACTTCGAATTCCTGTCATTATGGAAGCCAGCGACCGCTGCACAGTAGATGTAGAGCGCTTTGACAAAGAGCCCGACAGAAGTATTCTGCATGGAATGGTAGACCATTTAGACATTAACATATTAAAGACGCTGAAAACAACAGAAGATAAAATTCCTTATTTATTGGATATGGTAGGTTTAGAGACATCCTCTACCAAATTAAAAGCATCCATGCTTGAGATTGATCAAACCATTACCACCTGGCCTCAACTATCCTCTTCTGTAACGATGGGTGGAGGTATTATGGCTGATATAGGAAGAAGAATATTATTAAATACCTATACAGAATCGGGCCGCTATCATGTAGATATAGAAGAGTTAATTGGGAACAAAGAAAAAAACAACAAAGCTCCCAATACCACCACAACGATCGAAAAATCCCTATCTGCAAAGGAGATGGAGGATGTGGCGGTGTTGTGGATTTCAACTCATGAAACAGCTAATGCAAAAAAAATCTCCCGGAAAGAACTTCTGCCATTAATCGAAGCTGCTGTACAAGCGCCATCTGGAGGGAACATGCAACCATGGAAATGGTTTTATAGTCAGGGAAACTTATTTCTTTTTCATGACATTGAAAAATCGGCCGCGTTACTTGATTATAACAATCAGGCCTCATACATCAGTCTGGGTGCAGCTGCAGAGAACATGGTGCTCAAAGCACATCAAGAAAAAATGGAAATAAAAATCTCTTTATTTCCAGAGCTAAAACACCCCAGATTAATTGCCGTATTTCAGTTTTTTGATCAGCATATTCTTCCTGCTAACATCATTGTAGAATCACACGAGAATGATTCATTGATCCAGCAAGTCCAACACAGATTTACCAACCGTACCATTTCTGAACGAAAAGTTATTGATCCATCCAAACTACAAGCGCTCCAACGTGTTGCCCGCAGTATAGAAGGTGCGAACATGATTGTAATGGACTCTCCTGCTCAGTTGGAAGAGCTCGGAGATATTATTGCGAAGGTGGAGCGCATCCGCATTATGAATGAAAGAGGACATAACGATTTTGTTCATGAAATTCGCTGGACGGCTTCTGAAGCTCAAAAAGAAAAAGATGGTATAGATCTTCGAACAGTCGATCTCACCGCTTCTGAAAAAGCCGGTTTCCTGGTTTCTAAAGATTGGAAAGTGATACAACACTTAAAACAATGGCACGGAGGAACCGCTTTTGAAAAATTATCCAAGAAAACAATTGCAGCAGCTTCTGCTATCGGATTCATCACCATGCCAAAGCATGAGCACTCTTCCTTCTTTAATGGTGGTCGTGCCGTGCAACGAGTTTGGCTTGCAGCTAATGAAATAAATATTTCTTTCCAGCCACAATCTCCTGCGACCTTTTTATTTGCTCGTGCGTCTTATGATCATGGAAGTGATCTAAACGCTTCAGAAAAAAAAGAACTGATGGAACTGAAAAAAAGATTTCAGACTTTAATGGGAATCGATTCGGGAATCGGAGAAATATTTTTATTTCGCCTTTGTGTTGCCGATGAACCCAAGATAAAATCATTAAGAAGAGATATCCAAGATGTCCTGTTCTTTCACGAATGAATGTAACGTCAATCCGTTGGTCATGAAAATAAAAATGATAGCTTTTAGGGCAATTGATGAATTGGAACTATGCAACCAATTCCTTGAAGGCCATGTAAAAGTTTTAGAAGATTACGGTATTACAAATATTACAACCAACAACCGCAGATGGATAGAAATACCTAGTGTATACGTAGTAATAGCATTAAACGAAGTGAATAAAATAGTCGGAGGCGTTCGCGTACATGTTGCGGATGGATTTGAGCCGTTACCTGTTGAGAAGGCCGTCGGTTACATGGATCAAAGAGTGTATGATTTGATTGATTCTTATAAAGATAGTGGTACGGGTGAATTGTGCGGTCTTTGGAATGCCAAGTCTGTAGCTGGCTATGGAATAAGTTTACTCCTTGTAAGAGCAGGTATTTCTATTGTCAATCAGATACATCTGGATTCCCTGTTTACCATATGTGGTGATTATACATTGCCGATGGTACATAAAGTAGGTTTTGTAGTAGAAGATTCCATTGGGAACAAGGGTGAATTTCTCTATCCAAAAGAGAATTACATTGCACGTGTATTGAGAAAGATGAATGCGGTAACACTAGAAACGGCAGAGCAATACGACAAAGACCGCATTCTTGATCTTAGAAATAATCCCGTACAACAAACAATAGAAACCGGACCTAAAGGTTCGATAGATGTAGATTATAACCTGATTCTTCCTTTTAAATAAGCTAATAATTAATATCTTTAAGGAGGTTTTTAACTAACAATATGGTCACCTTTTGCAATTCTTTACTTTACCGGTTGTCTCTACTCCTTTTATTTTATTGTGTTAGCCAACCGCTTTTGTATGCCAATGAGATTCACATTGAGTATGCAGATACCATTCAAAAAAAAATAATTGGAAGCCAGGTTTACATTCTGGAAGACAAGTCTAATAATCTTTCATTGGATGAAGCACAACACGCTCCTTTTATACTAAGCGACAACATTGTTCCAAACTTCGGTGTTTCTGAAAGCACTTTCTGGATTCGCTTTACTATAACCAATCACACGCAGGAAAAAAATCTATTACTGGAAATAGCCCAACCCATCATTGATGATCTGGTTTTGTATATTCCCGATAATGGAAAATTCACTAAAAAGTATGCTGGAGATAATTATCCTTTTTTCAAACGACTCTACCAATACCCAAACTTCGTTTTTGATTTAAATCTCAAACCAAACGAAACAAAGACTTACTACCTTAAAGTAAAAAGCGAAGAACAAATTCTTTTGCCCTTAACGATTGGGCCTTCCAAAATCATCATAGAAGGGCTACACAAAGAAGCCATATTTTTTGGTGTGTACTTTGGAATCATGCTCGTGATGTTCCTCTACAACATATTTATCTTCTTTACGGTCCGAGATAGAACTTATCTTTACTACGTTATACATACCTTATTCATCGCGTTGACTCAATCCGCCTTGATGGGTTATCCTTTTCAATTTTTGTGGCCGTCTTATTTTCATTTTGCAGACTTAAGCGTATACCTCTTCCCATGTTGCGTGGGTATTACAGGACTTGAGTTTTTGAAAAATTTTCTGAATACGAAAGAGACGTTACCAAGGCTGCATAAAATTTCTTTTATCATTACAGGATTATATATACTGACTGCCACATTAAGTTTAGTGGGGCAAATGCATCTGGCCTATAAAATGGTACAAGGTTGTGCCGTGATGGTAGCCATCTACATGCTGGTCGTCGCCATTGTAGCCACCAGAACAGGATCAAAACCTGCCAAGTTTTTCCTTATTGCGTGGAGTGCGATGTTGGTAGGAATCATCATCTTCGTATTAAAAGACGTCGGACTTCTCTCTCCCAATCCATTTACCAATTATACGATGCCAGTTGGTTCTGCTTTAGAAACCATCTTACTATCCTTTGCATTGGCTGACCGAATCAACGTATTGAAAAAAGATAAAGAAGATTCTCAGGCACAAGTGTTGTTGGCATTGCAGGATAATCAAAAACTCATCAAGGAACAGAATACTTTTCTAGAACAAAAAGTTACTGAACGTACACTTGAATTAGCACAGGCCAATAACGACCTCAACGTTACACTCAAAGATTTGAGAAGCACACAGGCTCAATTGGTCAGTGCAGAGAAGATGGCTTCTCTTGGTCAGCTTACTGCCGGCATAGCACACGAGATCAATAACCCTATTAATTTTGTAAGTGCTAACATCAAACCTTTACAAATGGATGTAGCGGATATTTTGGAAGTCATTGCCAAATATGAAAGCATTACATCATCAGATGGTTTGTCTGAGAAACTGCAAGAGATCAATGCTTACAAAAAACAAATTGATCTTGAATATACCAAGTCAGAAATACAATCTTTACTTTCCGGTATTGAAGATGGAGCCAAGCGTACAGCAGAAATTGTAACGGGATTAAAAACTTTTTCTCGCTTAGATGAGAGTGATGTTAAAACAGCTAATATCAATGAAGGCATAGAATCCACGATTACAATGATCAGGAGCGCTATTCCTGAAAATATCAAAGTCGTCCGAAACTTGGGTAAGATACCAACGATAGAATGTTTTCCTGGAAAACTCAACCAAGTTTTCATGAACACGTTTAACAACGCTATACAAGCCATACAGGAAAAAAAGACAGGTGGAACACTTACTATTTCCAGCTATGTTTCAAATGCCGATCATGTATGTGTAAGTATAGAAGACGATGGAATAGGAATGACTCCTGAAACCAAAGCTAAAATTTTCGAACCTTTCTTTACGACGAAAGATGTAGGACAAGGAACAGGATTAGGAATGTCTATCGTATTTACGATCATTGAAAGTCATCATGGTACAATAGATATTGAAAGTGAATTTGGAAAAGGAACGAAAATTATAATTACATTACCGATGAAACTCACTGTTTCTTAATTTATTTTTTTGAAATAAGTTTATGGAAGAACAAAGAATAAGAGTACTATATGTAGATGACGAAGAGAATAACCTACTTGCTTTTCGTGCTTACTTTAGAAAAAAATACGAAGTCTATACAGCCATTAGCGCATCAGAAGCATTTCGTTTATTGGAAAGCATAGAAATGCATGTCATTGTTTCCGATCAACGCATGCCCATTACTTCTGGTGTTGAGTTTTTAGAAACAACAGTTGAAAAATATCCGGATACCATTCGCTTATTAATTACAGGACAATCGGATATCGATACAGTTATTGAAGCCATTAACCGTGGCCAAGTCACTAAGTATTTGCAAAAACCATGGGACTGGGAAAAGTTTTCTTTGATCCTTGAAAACTGCTCTGATCTTTACAGAGCCAAAGTGACCTTGAAAGAAAAAAATGCACAGCTACAAAAAACGAACGATGAGCTCAATCGTTTTGTATACAGTGCCTCTCATGACTTACGCTCTCCTTTGATGTCTGTACTTGGTATGGTACAACTTGCCAAAACAGATGAAGCCATGAATGTAGCACAAGAGTATTTTGAAATCATTGAAAGCAATATTCTTAAGCTAGATATGTATATCAAAAACATCATCGACTATTATCGCAATTCCAGGTCCATGGAAATATTGGACAACATAGACTTTAATTACCTGGCCAATGATGTCATCGCCACTGTGAAAGATCAAAACCAGGAAGTACAGATTGAAATTGAAACAGAACAAGAAGAAGAATTTGTAGGTGATATATTTAGGTTACGAATCATTTTAAGCAATCTCATTTCCAACGCCATTAAATACCAAAATCCTACTGCAGAAATTCACAAGGTCAGTGTCAGCATTAAATCAGGTCATAAGTATGCAACGATCAGCATTGCTGATAATGGCATAGGCATATTGAATGAACACATTGAGAATGTCTTCAAAATGTTTTTCAGAACATATAATGCTACCAACACGCAGGGAACAGGCATAGGTCTTTATATTGTCAAAGAAGCTCTCGAAAAAATAGGAGGAAACATCAGTGTAGTTTCTACTCCTTTGGAAGGCACTTCGTTTAAAATTGTTATTCCAAACAAAAAATCGTAAGGATGGGAAAGACGCTGTCTATCATGTTAGTTGACGACAATCCGACCGACCTATTCGTTCACGAACGGTTTCTTGTTCATAAAAATATAACGCATGAAATTCTAAAATTCCTCAGCGGCGAAGAGGCTTTGTACTATTTACATGACCATCCAGATGCAGAACAATGGCCTGATCTGATACTACTCGATATACAAATGCCGGTCATGAACGGGTTTGATTTTTTAGATCAATGTGAAAAATTTTCTCAAATGAAAAAAAGTAACATCATCATGCTTTCTTCTTCTCTTGATTTTGGAGACATTAATCGCGTAAAAGCCAATCCTCATGTCTTGGCACTGATGGAAAAACCATTTGACATAGATGAACTGATCAGTCTATTAGAAATCAACGGCATATTAAAATAAGACTATCAGCTTCCCTAATACCTTATAAACAATTCTTGTCACCCGATTCACTTTTAGATCTTCCATCAATTGCAAATAAATACTCACTGCGCCAGAAGCCTTGTATCTGATGGCTTGCCTGATTTCATACTGTATACGAAGTAGCAGTGCTTTATTTTCCTTTTCTGTTTGATTCAACCAGGCAATCTTCTGACACACGCGTGCCGTAGATTCAAACATGCGCTCGTATCCTTTCTTTTTAAAACGTGTAGAAAGAGAAAGAGGCGTCTCTCGCTTAGCCACCAGGCATTCATCCAGGTAAGCGTAATGGTATGTCCGTGATGATCTTACCCAAAAATCAAAATCTTCATACGTCAACGCTTCATCATAGCCACCCAGTTGCTGCAATACGGCATGCTTCATCATAATGCCTACGGGTGAAATGAAATACCGTTTGACAACTTCTTCGTAAACGTCTCCTTGCGATATCATAAGTTTCGTTTTACCTTTTTCGTTTAACGGATAATGTGTTGACTTCCATTGACCGGTTTGATTCACCAAATCAACATTGCAAAATACGACTCCGTAATTTTCCGGAAGTGATTCAAACAGCTTAACCTGCTTGTCTATGCATGAAGCATACAAATAATCATCTGCTGCGAGGTCAATGATGTACTTCCCTTTTGCCTGACGAAAGGCATCATTAAACGTTTTGCAATTGCCACGATTGACTTCATTAAATAATGTCTTCCACTGAAGTGAAGTATGGTCATTCAGAAAGCGCAGAATTTCTTTTTTAGTATGGTCAGTACTGCTATCGTCAGCTATGATCACCTCTACATTTGCATACGCCTGATCACGCAGGGAAGCCAACGCCTGGTATATATAGTCAGCATGGTTATAGCTGATGCAGATGACAGTAACTAACGGTGTTTCCATTTATATAGTCCTCCTTTTACCCAACGATAATACACATGCACTTCCTGTAGCCCAGGCAGTATAAAAGCCAGACTTAATTTCTCTTTTCGCATGAAACAAATCAAAAAGTAAATGGCTACAATGGTATAAGAAAAAGACGCCGCAAGCGCAGCAGCAATAACACCCCAGTCACGAATGAAAAACTGGCATATGGAAAACGTTGCCAATGCCCCTAAACAAGCAGAACCAACTGCCGGAAGATATAGCCCTCTGCCACCAAAGTACGCAGAAAGAGAAGTGGAGACACCCAACATGAAAATACCTGCAGACATCCAGACGATGTAAGTGTACACCATAGCAAATTCACTTCCACCAAAGATCGTAGTATAAACCCAGGAAGGGACAAGCAAGAGCACAACAACAGCAGCCAGATTCAACAGAAAATTAAACTTAAACAATCGAACAGAAATCTTTTTGCGCAGCTTCGCGTCTTCTACGTTGGACAACCTTGCAAACTGCACGGTAGCCAGACTCTGTCCGATGATCCATACCGATTCTGCAATAGAAACAGCAATAGAATATTTTCCTAATTCAGCCGCACCGTCTTTATTCTGCATGTTCATTAGGTAATAATAGCTGATGCGGTAATTGGCAAATTGAATGATGTTCGCCAATTGAGCCAAGCCACCGTAAGTAATCAATTGCTTCATCAGGTATTGATTGATTCGCAACGTAAATTTTTCTCCGAGATCAAATAGCAAGACACAACTCCATAACCATACCAGGAGATTGGACAAAATCACTCCCCAATAAAAACTTTCAACACTGATCAACTGCACCGGATAGTAAAATAACAGGAAGAATACAATCAACAGCATGCTGTGCACCAATGCCAGCCAGTTGAAGGCTTTCATTTTTTCTTTTCCCAGCAGGATCATCATGTTGGTAGACTTCCAGCTATTGAGCAACGTAGAGAAAAATAAAAAATAAAAATCCTTTGCCGATAGTTGATCTGTCTTCAAAAAGAAATAACAAAAGCATCCTGTTAATAACAATGCCCAGCTATAGGTAGGAATAAGAAAACTAAAAAAATTATGTCTGGGTGTAAGGTATACTAAGGCAGGGCCTCCTAACAAACTGGTAAACAACAAGACCAATACCATATTGGTGACAAAGAAACTGATTTCACCTCTCCCTTCTGCTCCCAGCAAGCGTGTGCTTATGATGATGGTAGCGAAATTGAGCAAGGCCAAAAAAAACTTGCTGGCAAATGTTCCTGAGATTGTTTTTAGCATGCCGATACTTCTTTATATACCGCTACTAATTTTTCACCGACCGCTTCATAAGAAAACATTGCACGGGCAGTTGACGATACCTTGTGTTTATCAAATGTAACTGCGTAGTCTAAAATCTTCTCTATGGCTTTCTGCATAGCGGCCTGATCTGCCTTTGGTATTAATAGCCCATTTCCCAAATTGACTATTTCTACAATTCCTCCCACAGCAGTGCTTATTACAGGTGTTCCGCAGCATAAGGATTCTGTTACGATGCAGGATAACGTTTCAAAATGACTGAACATCAGTAAAGCATCTGCCTGCTGAATGTAACTCGCCACTTCTTCTGCTTTTAATTTACCAGTAAAGAAGACCGCCTTATTATTAATCATCAATTGATCTGCCAGAGCACGGAGCTTTGTTTCGTCTTTCCCATAGCCTACCAGACTCAATCGAAAATCTTTTCTTTTCTCGTACAAGTTGGCGATGGCATGCAACAACCCGGATATATTTTTTGATGTATCATCAAACTCTGCCACGTATACCAATTCTTTTAATGAACGAACAGGCAGTATATCCTTTTCAAAAAAAATCTTATCATTAACGCCATTGTAGATAACGCGGTATTGTTTATTGAAAAGTCCATAGCGTTCGCGCATACCTTTGGCCAGGCATTCAGAGACTGTGATGACTACCTTTGCTTTTTTAACTACATGACGAGCCAAAAACAAGGTGACCTTATTAAATGCTTTTACTTCTTGCCGAATAAACGTTGAAGAGTGTTCAATCAGAATATAGGGTACACGATCAAAAATTTCAATCAAACGCGCAGCGACTGCCGTACGTAACAAAACATGCGCATGGACCAGACAAGGTTTTCCTATTTGACGCTTGGCTTTTCTATATATTTTAAATGTCAAACCAAAATACAAAAGCAATTTGATCAACTTGTCTACCGCATCAATGCCCGTGATGTTCTTTTTATAATAACAACGGTAAGTCAGTATACCCTCTTCTGTTGATTCTTCCAATTCATACCATTGATCACTGCTTTGGGAAGCCATGACATAGATTACCACAGGAATAGTAGCATGAAGTGTAGAGAGAATATGTCTTTTCACAAAAACACCCAATAACGAATCGTATCGATTGGGATACCATTTGGGAATATGAAACACGATCGTTTTTTTACCTGTCATGTTTTAACTTTCCTTATGATGGGGAATGATGTTACATTCCAATACCAGCTTCGGTTGTTCCAGTGACCCAAAACTTTTTTTAAACCAACGCAATCCTTCGTTGACAATACCTTGCGATGAAGAAATACCCATGTCTAATACTTTGATATTTTTTTCGCAGGCAAAACTGAACATGCGATCCAATAGGAAAGTCATGGGACTATAATTTCTATAGTCGTCTTCGTCTGCTGCCAGGTAGTAATACAATACGTCATTCGTGACCTGCACACCTATCGCACAGGAAATAATTTTATCGCCGTCCTTTACTTCAAAGAAATGGTAACATTCAGGACTACCTTTCGTGAGTGAACGAAGACTTTCTCTATCGATTGTCATTGGATGTCCACGGAGTTCGCGTGCTCTGGCAATGATGTCGTACCATTTTTCTGATTCAAAGGTAGAAGAAACAGAAACAGTGAAGCCTGCTTCTTTGCATTTTTTGATCAGGTGCAATTTGGAATGATCGAAAATCTTTTTCTTATCGTTTCCTTCCAAAGGAAGGTATTGATTCAATTCGGTACACGTCATTTCAAAACCATTCTTCTGCAAAGCAGTCAATACCATATCGTGTGCATATTGATCATAACAAGCAGGATAATGTTTGATCAATAGAGATGTTATGCCTTTTCGGATGAACGTATCTTTTATTTCTCTTATAAAATCTGAAAGCGCTTCTACCGAACATGATGCATTGCAGTAAATCGAACCAAAAGGAGACGCGTTAAGGCTTATTGCCTGATGATTGACAACAGAAAAAAAAGCTACCGCTTTTGCGCCACTGGAAGAATGTTCCAGAAAAAAAGAATAAATATTTTCACTGCCTTTTCGATAGACAAATTGAGGTCGAAAAAAAAGAGGTACAGAAAAAGGTATGGACTCTAAAAGTCCTTCGGTGATAATGGTCGTAGATGAGTTATTTTTTGAACACACTATAATCTCTTATATAGTCTTCTTCTTTGTATTCTTTAGAAGCGAAGCATAAGCAACTGCCTTCTTTTTCTAAAGATATTCTTCTCCAAAATAACGGAGGCACCAACAACCCTTCGCAGGGATTTGCCAGTTCGTAACTGTAAGTATCTCCGCTTTGACTTTCCAGTTCTACTTTCAATCTTCCCTGAAGCGGCACTACAACCTGAACACCTTCTTTATGTGCATGATGCCCTCTTACTTCGCCTTCTGATTGGGCATCCAAAACCCAATACACTCTTTTGATGGCGAAAGGAATTTCCTTCTCCCCTTCTACTGCGATCAAAGACCCTTTTCCCGGAACATCTATGCTCTTAAATGAGACAATTAAAGGTGTTGTATATAATTTCA
>JAQBNU010000040.1 GCA_028288365.1 Chitinophagaceae bacterium
GAAATAGGTACACCTGCATCCATCAAAGCCAAAGTACCGGCACAAACAGTAGCCATGGAAGACGAACCGTTTGATTCTAAAATATCAGATACAACACGAACAGTGTATGGATTTTCTGAATCTTTAGGCATTACTTTTTTCAAGGCTCTCAAGGCAAGGTTACCATGTCCCACTTCTCTTCTTCCTGGACCACGATTAGGTTTTACTTCACCGGTAGAGAAACCAGGGAAGTTATAGTGCAACATGAAACGGTTGGTACCACTAAACATAGCACTGTCGATCAGTTGCTCATCCATTTTAGTACCTAATGTACAAGTAGTCAATGACTGAGTTTCTCCACGAGTAAAGATGGCAGAACCATGTGCAGATGGCAAGTAGTTGACTTCGGACCAGATCGGTCTGATTTCATCGAGTGCTCTACCGTCCAAACGCTTACGAGTATCCAAAACCATGTTACGCACCGCTTCTTTTTCGATGTCATGGTAGTATTTCTTAATCAAACCAATGTTCTCTGTATGATCAGCAGGCAAAGCAGCAATGTATTCTGCGATGACTTGACCGAAATCCACTTTACGTTGGTTCTTGTTAGGATTGCCTTTTGTAGCAACCGCATATACTTTATCGTACAACAGATCATGAAGTTTTTTCTTCAATTCAAGATCGTTTGTTTCATGAGAATATTCTCTTTTTACTGTTTTGCCAGCCGCTGCTTCCAACTCTTTCAAAACAACACATTGTTTTTTAATGGCTTCGTGTGCTAGCTTAATCGCTTCCAGCATCAGGTCTTCGCTCACTTCATTGGCTTCACCTTCTACCATCACTACGTTGTCATAGCTTGCTGCTACCATCAAATCCAATTCTGCTACTGCAATTTGTGCAGGTGTAGGATTAATGATGAACTGCCCTTCGCTTCTTACGATACGTACTTCAGAGAACGGACCGTTGAATGGAATATCAGAAACCGCGATAGCTGCTGCTGCTGCTAGAGCGGCAAAAGCGTCTGGTAATACTTCTTTATCAGCTGAGATTAATGTAATGCTTACTTGTGTATCAGAATGAAAGTCTTCGTTGAACAATGGTCTCATTGCTCTATCTACCAAACGGGAAATCAAAATTTCGTAATCAGAAAGTCTAGCTTCTCTTTTCAAAAAACCTCCTGGAACTTTACCATTAGAAGCAAATTTTTCTTGGTAGTCAACAGAGAGTGGTAAAAAATCAACGCCTTCTTTGGCAACTGGATTAGAAACAATTGTCGCTAGCAGCATCATGTTTCCCATCTTCACTACGGCCGAACCGTCTGCCTGCTTTGCTAACTTACCTGTTTCAATTGTGATCTCGCGGCCATCATCCAACAGGATTTTTTTTGTAATTACTTGAAGTGACATATCTTATCTTGTTTGTAGCGTATGTGTGTATCGTATCTTATTAATAGCAAAAATCCCCTCGTTATGTAGGGGAAGAAAATCAAAAAGGGAATCCTGTTTTTGAATCCCCTTTCTGAAATGAGCGTGAATGAATTACCTTCTCAGGTTCAACTCGCTTACTATAGCTCTATATCTTGTGATGTCTGTTTTCTCTAAATAGTTAAGTAATCTTCTGCGTTTACCTACTAATTTCATCAAGCCTAATTGCGTAGAAAAATCTTTGCGATTAAGTTTCAAATGTTCTGTCAAATGCGAGATTCTGTGAGAAAATAGAGCAATTTGAGATTCAGAAGATCCTGTATCTGTGTCGCTTTTCTTGATGCCACTTTTCTTGAAAATGTCCTTTTTGATTTCTGATGTTAAATACATATTAACCAGCTAATTTTATACCTTTTAAGACTGCAAATATAGGAGTTTTATTTATTTTTCAATAATATTCTTTTAAATGTATTTTTTATTTTATCCCAGAAAATGAAATAAAAGTCAGATTCAAAGATCCTGGAATCGTTTTTAGCCTGTCTTAAAAAGAATAAACCTACCGGAAGCATGGCAAAATTCCCTACCCACATGCCAATATACCCTTCTACTATACCCTCTCTGGTCCATTTTTCGCCGATCATGGAAAACACATAGTACAGGATGAAAAAGCAAATACTGATCAACACAGGTACTCCCAAACCTCCTTTTTTGATAATGGCTCCTAAAGGAGCTCCTATTAAAAACAAAATCAGGCAAGCCAGAGCCTGAGTATATTTCTGAAATTTAGTCACTTTATACAAGTTCTTTTCTTTTTCGATTTGTACCAACCGTTCTGCTTGTCCTTCGGCATATGCCTTGATAGAACGCGCAGCCTGAATGGCTTTCGAATGAGCCACTTCTCTTCTGTCTTTGGTAATCAAAGAATCCAAAACCACCTGTCCTTTTTTGTAAGAAGACTTCAACGTATCGTTTTGGAACAAATAGTAGTAATATGCTTTAGAACCAGTCTGTACTTGGTCTTTGATCATATTCCCATCTTTAGCCAACGAATCTATTCCATGAGTCAGCTGACTAGAATTTTTCATGAGACGATTTCCGGCAAATAACTCTTCTTTTGTCCGGTTGAGGTCAAAGGAAGCCAAACTAAAAATCATCTTACTCTTTTTGAATTTATTACGAATAAACTGCTGTGGATTAATGGGATTACTGGTTTCTGATTGCTGCTCATTATAACTTCCACCATCAAATAACTCCAGAATAAGGTAACGATTTTCCATGGCCATATACATCATAGCCGAATCAGCCAAAATCACATCTGTATTTCCTCTACCCTGAGAATGATCGTAAATCATGATGTTTTTCAACATGTTACCATCGGGAGATTTTCCTGAAATACGGATGCTATAACCTGGTAACCCTTTATAAAAAACACCTTCCTTAATTTCAAGAGATGGTTTCTTTTGACGTAGGTCGTAAAGTAAACTGTATGCTTTTAGATTCGCATAGGGAATCACTCGATCGTTAAACCAAAGCATAAAAGCACTTAAAAAAACAGCGAAGATAAAGATTGGCATTAAGATTCTGATCAAAGAAATTCCTGAACTCTTAATTACGGTCAACTCATTAAACTCTCCCAACCCTCCATAAGTGATAAGGCTAGCCAACAAAACACCTAAAGGAAAAGTGACAGGGAAAAGAAATAAACAGAAATAAGAAATCAATTCTGTCCAGTCTAAAATCGTGAGGCCTTTCCCTATCAATTCACTGAGATAACTCAGAATTGTTTGAGTTAGAAAAATAAAAGTAATGACAGACACCGTCATGGCAAAATTGACGATGAATGATTTAAAGATAAGCAGATCAAGCTTTTTGATCATTAGGGCAAGACGTTTATGAGACCGCTAAATTAACAATTAAAATTCATTATATGGATGCTTCCTTTAGCCTTCTCTATCAAAAGTCTTAATCCGCCACGCTAATTGGAATACAGTACATAACACGTGCCAATTCCATGTTCAAAATATAAAGCCCAGGATGCAATCCTCTTAGTTGAAAAGAGCCAATGGATTTCTCTTCCTGTAAAACAGTTCTTCCCATGACATCATAAAGCACATATGAATAACTGTCTGTATCACGTTCAACGGATACACGGATGACACCTGGCTCTTGCATAAACCAAGTGATATGATCTCCCCTTGACCTAGTTATTTTTTTATAGTCTTCACAAGACTGTTCCGATATGCAGGGTTTGATGTATATTTCTTCTGCATGACTTGCCGGAAGTTGACAGTCGTACTCTTTGTCGTTGCGTTTTTGACAATTCAATTCTCTTTCGATTGACTGATCATAAATTTTCCAGCTTAATTCTTCGGAAGAAACAGACGATATGCTTAAATGGATATTGTATTCGTCTTCCATTTTATAATTCCAAGAGATCGCCTGCAAGGCAAGCGGATCAAAGCCACATCCCCAGATGGGTAGTTGCACGCGATCGTTCGTCTTGATCCAATATTGAGGATCTGTTAACCTTCTCAAAAATTCCTGACGATCAGCAAAAGGATAGGAACATTCAAACCGAGCATTGATGTATTGATCCAACATTAGTGAAGTCTGTCCATCAATGAGACCAGGAGGCCGATGCGAGGTCTGATTATCGGGAAGCAAAGATGGATTAAGCCAGCTCCCGTCATAATCTGATAATCCAAAAATAAATTGAGGGTTCTGAAACGTTCCTTGAAATACCAGTAACTGATCTCCCGCTGTAGACAAGCCAAAGAATCCACTTATCCCTTGTTTGACAAATCCTCCATCCGTCGGATAATGAATCTGCTGACCAGCACTGATACCAGGAGCCGGTACTGTAAATGTGATTAACCCCTCTCC
Organism: Chitinophagaceae bacterium; assembly: GCA_028288365.1. Classification (GTDB taxonomy): domain Bacteria; phylum Bacteroidota; class Bacteroidia; order Cytophagales; family Cytophagaceae; genus JACMQM01. The sequence goes on from JAQBNU010000040.1 coordinate 4,287, forward strand.
TGGTCTAAACGCAGCAGTCGTTGCATCCCAACCACAATCGGTGACGCAGAACTGTGTACCTGCGGATAAATCAACTAAGGGCAACAACGAAAACTCATCTGGATCTTTAAAATTGTAACCAACAACAACAACAAGATCTCCAGGAGACATTAATTGAGCAAAAGAAAACGAGATGCTTATGCAGCAGCAAAAAGCGATGGCGCATGGCCTCGCAAAAAATACGAACATATATCTAAAAATTAGCCTGTTATTAAAAAATAAGCATCCAATGATACAAAAAAATCTTCAAAAACAAATCAACACTAATGATCATTTTAGACCTTCATCATATATTTATTAAGTAAATCTGTTTTATTTTCATAAAATAGATCGTAGTTTCGCACTCTCAATTATGAATGGCGAGGTAGCTCAGTTGGTTAGAGCGCAGGATTCATAACCCTGAGGTCACGGGTTCAACTCCCGTCTTCGCTACACAATGGAAGGTTCTGATTTTTTCAGAACCTTTTTTTATGGTTCGAATCTAACCTGCGCTGCTTTTCCATTGCATCACAAAATTATTATCGTAACATTATGAATGCACCAAATCGACCCGTTTGGAAACCTTCTTTTCTGGCAGAATAGAAGTGATCCACATGATCATACGTGCACATTTCCGAAACATCGATATTCTCTTTTTTGACTCCGGATCGTTGTAATAAAATTTTATTAGCCAACCATAAATCAATGTGAGGTTTGTTTGTTGAAGTCTGCTGAATGCAGCTTTTCAATTCAAGCTTTTCAAATTGGGCAGCCACTTCTTCTCCAACTTCAAAATGAATGGATGAAATGGATGGACCAATGTAAGCTTCTATATCTAAAAAGTTACAACCATAAAACTCTTGCATTTTCTTTAACGTAGCACCAACAATATTCGCTACTGTTCCTTTCCATCCAGCATGCGCCGCACCTAAAACTCGTTTCACTGGATCATAAAAAAGTATAGGAACACAATCTGCCGACAATACTCCAATGGTAAGACCAGGAACATTCGTAACTAAAGCGTCCGTATCTAAAGGTATTTCATGGTTATTGACCTCCGTGATTTGAACTACCTTTGTGCCATGACATTGCTTGGGTATGGTAAGAGAGGTTGCTTTGAAAAAATGTTGAAGCGCTTTTCTAGACCTAATCACTTGCTCTTCCTGACCAGTATGAAAGCTAAGATTAAAATCGGCTGTAGCAAGGCTATTACGCGTGGTAATCGCATGCACAATACCCTTGCTTTCTTTCAACTTTTCAAAACGATAAAGCTGTTGTTCCTGATCCAGCAATAAAGTCGTCTTGATCATTTTACTTTATTGGAAAAGTCTTTTCTCAACTTATCCAATTTGGGTTTAATCATCACCTGACAATAAGGTTGCGAACCATTCAATTCGTAATAGTCCTGATGGTAATTTTCGGCTGCGTAATAATTGGTATAAGGTTCTACCGCTGTCACAACAGGACGAGGAAAAGCCTTCTCTGCATTTAAAGTCGCGATGTATTTTTCTGCCAATTCTTTTTGTTTAGGAATCGTGTAAAAGATCACGGAACGGTATTGCGTTCCTACATCATTACCCTGACGATTCAACGTAGTTGGATCATGTGTAAAAAAGAACACTTCTAATAATTCATTAAAAGAAATAACCGCTGGTTCATAAAGCACGCGAATGACTTCTGCATGTCCAGTAGTACCTGTGCACACATCTTTGTAGGATGGATTCTTCACTTTACCACCGGCATATCCCGATTCAACACTTACAACACCTTTGATCTCTTTAAACACCGCTTCCGTACACCAGAAACAACCGTTTCCGAAGTAAACCGTTTCCGTTAATTT
>JAQBNU010000033.1 GCA_028288365.1 Chitinophagaceae bacterium
ATGCGACCGAATTTTTCTTTGACTTGTCGAACGGCATTTTTTATATCTTCTGATTTCGTTACATCCAGTTGTACTGCCAATGCGCGGTCACCACCTTTGGCTACAATGTCTTTTACATCTTCTGTATGTCGTGCGGCAACAGCTGCTTTGTATCCTTTTGAAAGAACATAGGTCGCCAGCTCACGGCCAAAGCCTGTGGAGCAACCGGTAATGAACCATACTTTTTCCATGGGTTGAATTTTTAATGAAACGATAAAATGAATAGCAATTGGATGAAAATATATCCAACTCTCTACAAACCTTAGTTTAACTGAAATAGTTTACACAATATATTGCTTTTGCACACAGGAGAAACAGCAGGCATATAGAATATGTTGGAGATGATGGATAAAGAGCAGATTATCTGATGACTATATTGTGTATTTTATTCCCCTTAGTTGGTATTTTTTTTCGCTTTGGGGATAAATGGGGAATGGGAATTGGTGTATAAAAAGCGATGTTTTCTCCATCAATGGTTCGTTGAATCATACAAAGTACTGATAAAGATCATTTATGGAATCATTCGCTTTTTTTAATATTGGAAATTCGAAACGCTCTGTTTATGGAAATGATTTTGCAAGGTGAAGTCAATGTAAAACAGAACCTCATCCAGAAAAATGTTTTTTACTCGCACGAAACCTAAACGCTTTGTATTCTCCAGAGGAATAGACGATGTACTCATTGGCGTTTACAATGCTTACCTTTTTGTGATGCGTTTTTTCAAAGAAGGATTTCGACGTCCTTTTCACATTCGCGTCATCATTGATCAGTGTTTTGAAATAGGTTTACGGTCACTTACTCTTATTACACTGACAGGCTTTGTAACCGGAGTTGTATTTACCAAACAATCGCGACCATCGCTGGAAGTATTTGGCGCCGCTTCCTGGCTACCTTCTCTGATCTCCATCGCATTGGTAAGAGCATTGGGTTCTCTTGTTACTGCATTGATTTGCGCCGGTAAGGTAGGGTCAAGCATCGGTGCTGAGTTAGGTTCCATGCGCGTAACGGAGCAAATCGATGCCATGGAAGTTTCTGCGATCAATCCTTTCAAATACCTCGTTAATACACGTGTATTGGCTACGATGATTACGGTTCCGATCTTGTCATTGTATTGCACAACAGTGGGTTTGTTTGGTTCTTATTTGAATATACATGCACACGAAGACACCAGCTTTATTAGCTTTTTTGAAAACGGATTTTCTACTTTATCATTTATCGATCTATTTACATCTGTTTTTAAATCGATTGTGTTTGGATTTACCATTGGCATTATCGGTACCTATAAAGGATATAACGCCACACAAGGCACGCGGGGTGTGGGAAGAGCCGCCAATCAAGCCGTTGTGTTGTCCATGTTTCTCATCTTTATTGAAGAAATTGTAATTGTGCAAGTCAGCAACTGGATCAAATTCTTCTAATACCATGGCAAAAGAGAATTCACAACATACCATCAACAAAGAAGAAAAAGTCATTTCTATTCACGATGTACACAAATCGTTTGGTGAACTGAAAGTATTGGAAGGGGTGAACCTTGATGTTTTCAAAGGAGAGAACATGGTGGTGCTGGGGCGTTCGGGAACAGGCAAGTCTGTACTCATCAAATTGATCGTGGGTTTGTTGAAACAAGACCGTGGTAACGTCAATGTATTGGGCAAGGATGTGGCACGATTGAATGAAAAAGAGTTGAATGAATTGCGTTTGCGAATAGGTTTTTCTTTTCAGAACAGTGCGTTGTATGACAGCATGAACGTCAGACAAAACCTGGCCTTTCCTTTGGTGATGAATAAAAAACATTTGAGCAAACAAGAAATCAATACCGCAATAGAAGAAGTATTGGAAGCGGTCGGACTAAAAGATAAAATGGAACAATTGCCTTCTGATCTTTCGGGTGGGCAACGCAAACGAATTGGTATTGCACGTACCCTGATTTTGAAACCCGAGATCATGTTGTACGATGAACCGACTTCTGGTCTGGATCCCATTACCAGCGCGGAGATTAACGAGTTGATCAATGAGGTGCAGGAAAAATATAATACGAGTTCCATCATCATTACACACGATTTGACCTGTGCGAAAGAAACAGGAGATCGTGTCGCCATGCTACTTGACGGAGTGTTTGTACGAGTAGGAAGTTTTGATGAAGTGTTTGAATCGCAGGAAGAACGGATACAAGGTTTTTACAATTATAATTTTACAAAATAGCCATGAATGAATCACCTAATAAACGCGCAGTCATAGTAGGCCTTTTCGTATTGGTCGGACTTCTCTTTCTTGCCGCCGGTATTCTGACCATCGGAAACCTGCACGAAACATTTACCACGAAGATGCGTGTGAATACAGTGTTTGAAGACGTCAGTGGATTACAGGCCGGTAATAACGTTTGGTTTTCAGGAGTGAAAATAGGAACGGTGAAAAAAGTGCGCTTTCACGGAAAGTCGCAAGTGCGTGTGCTGATGAATATCGACGAAGATGCGCAACAATACATCCGCAAAGATGCTAAAGTAAAAATCAGTACAGACGGTTTGATTGGAAATAAAATTTTGATCATCTACGGCGGTACGCCCACTGCCGGAGTGATACAGGAAGACGATACTTTGCACGTGGAAAAAACATTGTCCACGGAAGATATGATGAATACGTTTCAGGAAAGTAACGTGAATGTACAGGAGATCACGAATGATTTGAAAAAGATCACGGGTAAGTTAAGCAAAGGGGAGGGAAGCATTGGTAAATTATTGAACGATGAAACGATATACAAAGACATCACGGCTACTACTGCTTCTTTGCAAAAGGCTTCTCAAAAGGCACAGGCTTTGATGACTTCTCTTTCTACCTTCAGTGCCAAGTTGAACGATAAAGGAACTTTGGCCAATGATTTGGTAACAGATACGGTAGTCTTTAAATCGGTGAAAGCATCTATTGCTCAGTTGCAACATATAGCAGATAGTGCGTCGGCCATGGTCGATGATTTAAAGAAAGCCAGTACCAATCCCAAAAGCCCAGTGGGTGTGTTGTTGTATGATGAAGAGACCGGTACGCATTTAAAAGAGTCGATGAAAAATCTGGAAAGCAGTTCGGCTAAATTAGACGAAGATCTGGAGGCACTACAACATAATTTTTTACTGAGGCATTACTTTAAAAAGAAAGCTAAAGAAGAATCAAAAAAATAAAGATATAAAAAAAACCAGCGATGCTGGTTTTTTTTATATTCCGAGTCTCTATCACTACTGCCCTTTAGACGCAAGGTATTTACTGTATTGCTCTTCCGTGAGAATGCCTTTTAGTTTGGCTTCCCACTCGTCGTAAATTTGTTTGTTCGCTGAATTCAGGCGGCTTTTGTCTGCGCCATTTTTTTTATGTGCGGCCGTTACTTTATTGATTTTTTCTACGGTGATCGCTTTTACTTTTGTTACCTGATCGTCTGTCAGCGCCAGTTCTGTTTTTAATTTAGTCACTGCCTCATCTGCTTTTTGCTCGGCAGTCATGGGTGATTTACTCTGGTTGGTTTGCGCATAAGCGTTTGTCATTCCAATGCACAGAAGAAGTAAGAAGAATAGTTTTTTCATAGGAATAGGTTGTTGTTTATAGAAGAAGGTACTGATTTTTTTTAACAGGTCGAAAAACGATCAAATGAAAAGTGTGGACATCTCTTGTATAACCTTCTTTTTTAGGGTTTTCACGCTGTTTTTTTGATGTAAAAAACTGGATTTGTAATATTATTGAGTACCTTAGCCGTGCTGAAAGGCACTTATTGGCCAGGCATCGTTAGTTTTTAGTATCTATATCTTTCAATTTATAAACGACCTTTTACCAACAAAACTATTTATTATGAAAACTTTATATGCCTTTGCTTTATTGTTTTTAATGTCTCTTGGCGTACAGGCGCAAACGATGACGATTACTGTGACGAATTTTAGTGTGCCTTTGCCAGATGGCGGTACGTTTGCTATTGGTGCTATTCCATATGGTACATCGCAGGCTGTTTCTTTCTCTATTCATAACGATGCAGGAGCTTCGACGGATTTAATATTGACGAAGGTCGGCAGTAATTATGTTACACTGGGTGGAAATGCTGCGCCAGAGGTGACGTTAGATGAGTCAACTACTTCAGGTGATATACCTGCCGGATTGAATACTCACTTCACCGTAACCAACTCTGGAGCGGAAGCTCCTGGTGATTATACCTTGACTCTTTCTATCGTAAACAACGACGGTAGTCATAATCCATATACAGGAACAGTGACTTATACGGTCTCTCCTCCTACCTCTATTCTTTCTGCAAAAGAAGTGGGTTTGAGCTTATCTCCTGTTCCTTCTACGGATGGAAGAATCACCATCAACAGTACTGGAAATACGATCGTGAATAAAGTGATTGTATACGGTCCCAACGGTATGTCAGAACCATTTGAAGGTGTGATGAATTTTCATACGAGACAAAAAGGTGTGTTGGTCGTGCAGATCTATACCGATAAAGGTTTTGTAGAAGAAAAAATTCTGGTTCAATAAATAGCACAAAGCATTGATGAAAAGAGCTTATACCTTTGGTGTAAGCTCTTTTTGTTTGAAAGGACTATCCGTATATCACACCTAAAATGAAGTTGGCTCGATGTTGGCGTCTCGCCAACAAGAAGTTGTTGATTCAAAGGGTAAATAGTTATTTTGTTTGATTAAAAATGAACGGAACTCAAAGCATATTCTAGTTGTTTCAATTTACAAGTCAACAAACATGGACAAACCTTATTTTGTAAACCCCAACGATGCATCGAATAGCAAACTACATCAGCTCATCAGAACCTGGGTGAAAGATAAATTTGCGTTGGAGGAACCGTTGGAATTATTGGTTTCCGAAATCAAATGTGCCGATCCCGGTTGTCCGGATATTGATACGTATATCACGGTGGTAAAAGAGGGACAGTCCAGAAAATTCAGAATCGCTAAACCACTCGTATATGTGAGGAAGTGGGACATTGATGGGATGAGAGAGGTAAATTAACCTGGCATGAATTTGGAACGAATAAATGCACTGTTCATTATTAATCATTAAACACGATGTCCTATGGCTGCTTCATTCGATAGTTTAATCAAAGGTTCACAATTGGTACTGGTAGACTTTTATGCCACCTGGTGTGGACCGTGTAAAGCCATGGCTCCGATATTGGAGCAAGTAGCTTCTTCTGTAAAAGAAAAAGCAAAGATCATCAAGATCGATGTCGATAAAAATCCTGCCGCCGCGAGCGCTTACCAGGTGCAGGGTGTACCTACTTTGGTATTGTTTAAGGAAGGAAAAATATTGTGGAGACAATCTGGCGTGGTGCAAGCGAGTGCGTTGGAAACCCTCATCAACCAACACAGTTAGAAAGGCACAATGATTTTTGCGGTACAATTTCTTCCCATGCTGTAAATTCCTGATCGTCCATTTGGAGAAGTACTGTAGTATTCAAAATATTTTAACCTGCTTAAATTAGATTGATACGAGACATCAAACAGGTTGTTGACTTGTAGTTGTATTTGCAACGTGTTTTTTTTTGTATAGTTGATATCTGCTCCTAACCCTGCATTCAATAAGACATAGCTGTTCGTTTGCGTTTCTGTATTGTACAAGGCCAGGAAACGATCTTGTATGGCACTGTATTCTGATTCAATCATCAGGTTGATGGCTGTGATGTATTTGTTTTTCGTTTTTAGTTCCTGACTGATAGTGCTCATCAATTTGATCGGAGGAATGAAAGGCAGGTATTCTCCGTTCACACCTTCGTTGCGATAATCGTCTTTTCTATTGAATCCATACACCAAAGAAAAATTATTAGTGAAACTAAACCCTTTGACTGTAGTGGGATGCCAGTCGAGCGAAGCTTCCATGCCATAGAGTTGAGCCGATGATTGTTGGTATTGATAGGTTTTGTTTCCCTGCAGGATGATCAGGGGATGGCCCTGTGCATCGACAACCTGACTGAGGTAAATGTAATGTTGTATGTTGTTGTTGAATACACTCAGGTTGAAAGATACCTGTTTAAAATTGGCGAGTAGGCCGATGTCTTCCTGCAAGCTAAACTCAGGTACGAAATTTTTATTTCCAATGTATACAATGTGCGCGCCTGGATCTAAACCGTTTGAAGCGATTTCAGAAATGTTGGGTGCACGATAACCTCTCGCTACGTTAGCTTTCAAACTGAGGTGTTCACTGAGTCGGTAAGTAGAACCAAGGCTTAATGAAATTCCATTGAATTGTTGTGTAAAGTTAGGAAACTGTAAGGTCGCACCAGATGTATCCGGAAGAGAAACATGTTGATCAAAACCGGTAGAAGTATTTTGTCGGATGTAAAAATTTTTGCTGTGAATGAAACGCATATCGTAACGTATGCCTCCACTGATGGTGAATCTGTTTTTTTTCCATTTGGCCACACTGTAAATACCTGCATCCAGTAGATTATAATCAGGGATAGGAAATGCTGTACCTTCTTTATTTTTATTTTTTTGGTACATGCCATTTATACCAAAGGAAAGATCAATGTTGGCAAAAGTGTGAGCGTTGTACCGTAAACCATAATTCACGGTATTCAATCTCACGTACATGCCTGCCTGTTCTGGTAGAGTAGGGTGATTGTATTCCCGTCTTACACTTTGCTGAATACCCAATAAGGCATCGACATCTCCTTTGCCTACTGTATAATGATGATTGCTATAGAGACGATAATGTTGAATGTGCTGATGCAGCGGACTCAACGCATAGGAATTTAATTCCTGGTAAGAGACAACGGATCTGTCTTTGATATTGTCTAGGGCGCCTTCTGCTACTTGCTTCGTAAAACTTCTGCTGAGTGAATCACGACTACCATCTGGGATACCTTGTAGATTGTCATACAGCGTGAGGTTAAAATGCGAATATCCTTTTGTGCTGACATGGCCGAGCAGGTATGAAAAATTCTTTTCTTCAAAACCGGTGTTGTATACTCTACCGTCTATTTTGTTGGTATAGTTTTTGGCCAATCGATAAGATCCTCTCAAGGCCCATAACCAGTGCTCTCCGTGATAGGTAATACGCAATCCGTTTCCAATTAGACCATTGTTGCTTTGGTATTCTGATAAGAAGCGGCCTTTGATTTTATGATCTGCCGTTCGGGGAATAGAAGGGAACATACTGACCACGCCGGCCAGTGCATCCGAACCATACATCAGACTCGCTGGCCCTTTGATGACTTCTGCTTTTTCGATGTTATAGGCATCGACTTCTATGCCATGCTCATCACCCCATTGCTGCCCTTCCTGTCTTACTCCGTCATACAGCGTCAGTACACGGTTATAGCCCAAGCCACGGATAAACGGTTTGGAAATATTCGGACCTGTTTTCACCGCATTTAACCCGGGTGCGTTTTTTACCAGCACATCGATGATGTTGCTTTCATTGCTTTTATCGATCGCCTTGGGAGAAATGTTTTGTATAGAAATTGGATTCTCACGAATCAACGTTGCTTTGGATACGCCTGTTACCACTACTTCTTCCAGGTTGTGTGCTTCGGGTTGTAGTAAAATAAGCCATTCCTTTTTTTGTTCTGGTATGTCTAATGTATCTGTCAAGTAACCGATGCAGGAAACAACCAATCGTGAATGAGTAGATACGTCTGTAAGCATTAAGTTGAATTGTCCTTGTTCATTGGTTTCTGTTCCCTGGTCAGTATGCAGGAGAAAAATACTACAATAGTGAAGAGGTGTAAGGGTCTCTGCATCTTTTATCGTACCGTATAAGCTGCGCGTTTGCGCTTGCAGAGCAGCAACTGCAGCTGTTTGAAGGATAAATAGTATAAACAACGGTTTTTTCATTCATACAATTCTAATATTAAATTTAAGTAAATAAAAATAAATATTAATAATACTTTAAAAATATATTTAGACTAGACTAAATATTATGTCTAAATAATGAATAAAGCAGAATAGGGACGAGCGAGGAGGGAGGTGGGAGGTGAGAAACCTATTTCGTCCCTCGTCCCTCCTCGCTCGTCCCTGAATTAGTAAAACCTTGTTCTTTTAACTATTTTAGTCCTTTCACGTAAAACGTATCATGGAAAAAAATAATCCAAAGGTTTTGAATGGTTGGTGCATGTACGATTGGGCAAACTCTGTCTTTTCTCTCACCATCACCACCGCCGTATTTCCCGAGTATTTTCTTTCAGCTACCACTGCTGCAGATGGTAATACCACCGTTGATTTCTGGGGTTACTCTATTGCTAACTCTGTATTGTATTCTTATGCTGTTTCTGTTTCTTTTTTAATTGCAGCGATTCTGAGTCCCATTTCTACTTCAATTGCGGATGTAGCCAGTAGAAAAAAATCATTCATGGCTTTGTTCGCCTACATGGGCAGTGCAGCCTGTGCTTTGTTGTACTTCTTTAAAAGTCCGGAAGGTGGGGGAGTGGCCAATGTCGATTGGGCCATTCCGATTTTTGTCTTGGCGAGTTTAGGTTATAGTGGAAGTATCGTCTACTACAATTCTTTTCTTCCTGACATTGCTACCGAAGATCGTTTTGATTCGCTCAGTGCCAAAGGATTTTCACTGGGTTATATAGGCAGTGTATTGTTGTTGATGATCAACATCGGTATGATTCTCGGTGCAGATGCCATAGGCATTACGACAGGAGAAGCGGCACGCATTTCTTTTTTAACTGTAGGGATCTGGTGGTTTGTGTTTTCGACGTATTCTTTCAGTCGCCTGCCAGCGGATAAGCCTGTAGTATTGAAAGGCTGGAAGTGGCTATCGAGTGGCTTTCATGAGCTGGCTGACATCGGTCGTAAGATTGGTACTAAAAAATTATTGAAGCGCTTTCTCATTGCTTTTTTCTTTTACAACATGGGGGTACAAACGGTGATGTACCTCGCTCCTTTGTTTGCGAAAGAAGTGATACAAATTGAATCTGCAGAATTAATTGCTACCATCCTCATCATACAATTGGTAGCGATATTGGGTGCTTATTGTTTCAATCTGGTTTCTTCTCGTTTTGGAAATACAAAGGCTTTAGCTTATGGTATCGTCATTTGGTTGTTGATTTGTGCGTCGGGGTATTTTGTTCAGAAAGGAATCAGTTTCTTCGCGTTGGCAGGAACCATAGGCTTTGTGATGGGAGGTATTCAATCGCTGTCAAGAGCCACGTATTCTAAATTGTTGCCGGCAGGCATAGAGAAGACGGCTTCCTATTTTAGTTTCTACGATGTCACAGAAAAAATTTCCATCGTACTCGGAACGTTCCTGTTTGGTTTCATTCGTCACATCACCGGCGACATGCGCAATACGTTGTTGATGCTGGGTGTATTATTTATTGTAGGCTTAGTCATTATCCTGACCATTCCTTCGAAGAAGGTGTATGTGGATAGTCAATAAAAAGAGTGGACAGTGATCAGTTGTCAGTAGTTGTCACATTATTATTCTACATATAAATAAAAAGGACTTCATGGGTGAAATCCTTTTTATTTGTTTTCCTGATCACTGTCCACTCTTTTCTACGCTTTAATGATCAATGTCGACGGTGTATCCGACAACCAGGTACTTTCCATATCCAACGCCTTTTGCCATCCGTCTATGCTGACGAGCATGAGGTTTTGTTGCGATAACAATTCTTTGTCTAACTTTTTCTCATCGTAAATCACCATGTTGTGGTGCGTGATGCGTTCGATGGATTTGATGTTTTCTTTGATCTCTGGATTTTTATGGATCGTTCCCATTACATCTACTATCGTTACTTTTACATCGCTGTTGTGAATGAGTTTTTGAGCGTAGACCAGCAAGAAACTATCACTGATCGAGAAAATAGGAATCAATACGTGTTGTACCTGCTCTAAATCTTTGTCAATGAAAAAGCCCACCGGTACTTTACTGGTTTTGATGATCAGTTTTACACGCTCTCCGAAAATAGTGTTTTCAAATAGTTTTTCTTTACCTGTAATCGTATCCAGCAATCGTTCTGGATTGATGATCTTACTGGTGAAGCCTAAAATTTTTCCCAATAAAGTGCCTTCGAAAATAGATTGTCCAATCCCGATGATTACTAAATCATAATTGCCTTCATTCGCTGTGTTAACAATTTCTTTATCGATGTCCTGTGTCGCTTTGAAGATGGTGAAGAGAGGAATATTCAATTTGCCTGCTTCTTTTTCTATCGGTTTGAAAATATCCTGTTCGTATTCCGGTGCATTGATCTGATTCAACTCTGTACTATGTGATAAGTGTAGCGCTGTAATAGAAGTATGTTGGATCGTTTTCTTGACAAAACAGTTTGCCAGTTTGATCATGTTCTGACTGCGCTTGGGATTACCAAACGAAACCATCATTTTGTATTTGCGTGTTCCGTGATCTTCTAAATGCGTCATCGGATATTTTTTCTCGGGAATAAATTTGTTGATCAGATCCAACGCTGGTCCGGTCATCAATGTGGTGGCCAGTGCCATGATCACCATCATCGCAAAGATTTCCGGCGACAATACGCCGAGGTCGTAACCGATGTTGAGCACGACAAGCTCCATCAGTCCTCTTGTGTTCATCAAAGCACCGATCGTCAAACTGTCTCTCCAGGTTTGTCCTACGTAACGTGCGGATAGTGTACTGCCCACGAATTTACCGACAACAGCCACCAACACAATAAGACCGCAGATTTTCCAGAGGTATAAGTCGTTTAACAATCCGATTTGTGTGCGGAGTCCGGTGAAGACAAAGAACAGAGGCAGTAACAAAACCAATGAAACATCTTCTATCTTTTCAATGAAGATGTTGCGGAAGTTCATGTTACTTGGCATGATCACACCAGCCAGGAATGCACCGAACAAAGCGTGTATTCCTATTACTTCTGTAGTGAAGGCAGACAAGAGCAGGATGACAAAGAAGATGGCTACGATGGGTTTGCTTAAACTTTCTTTATAGGAATATTTATCGCCGAGTTTTCTCAGGAAAGGTTGTACTACTTTTACCATTAGAAAAACATAACCGATGGCCATGATGATGGTGTAGATAGCGCTGACAAACGTACCGGCTTTTACAATGGCAATTACGACAGCTAATAAGCACCAGGCGGTGATGTCATCTGCTGCAGCACAGGTGATCACGATGGTACCGAGTCTTGTTTTGGATAATCCTCTTTCCTGTACGATCCTTGCCAGTACAGGGAAGGCTGTTATGCTCATGGCAATACCAATGAACAACGAAAAGGAAAGGAAGTTGATGTTTGCCGGAGCGAAGTTCAGGTAAATGTAATAGGCCAGTCCTATGCCTAGTGTAAAAGGAAAGATGATACTGGCATGACTGATTACCAGCGCATCGTTGGCTTTGTTTTTCAGGATGCGCAGATCCAGTTCCATCCCGATGATGAACATGAAAAAGATCAAGCCGATCTGACTCAGGAATTGAAGATTGCCTAAAGACTGTGCTGGGAAAAGAAAGGCAGAAAATTCAGGAACATACGATCCAATGAATGAAGGTCCCAGGAAAATACCGGCAGCTATTTCTCCGATGACTGTAGGTTGTCTTATTTTTTTACAAATAAAACCAAAGACACGTGCTACCACAATGATGGTGATGATCTGCAACAGCAGGATAGCCAAGGGATGCGTGAGGTTGTGGTGATAGGTAATGATGAATTGCTCCCAGGAAGAGGCAGTATGTTGTACGACTTGTATGGCTTTTTGTATTTCAAGCAATTGCCCTAAGCCAATGATGTAAAGTGTGAGTAACGAAAAACCTCCAATGGTAAGAATATAAAAGAAAAGATTTTTGTAAGTTTTCATGAACAATAGGAGACTGGATAAAAATGCCGGAGATCTTCAAGGCATCAGGTCTCACAAATATAACAACGAACTTGCTCATCTCATATAGGCCAACCATCAATAGAGAAAAATAATTGGCTAGATGATATGAATGTTAAGAAGGATGACGTAAAAAGACGAGGGATAAGTTGGGAACAAAAGTAATCCATTCCTCCTGACTCGTTCCTCGTCCCTAATTATTACCAGTCTTCTTTCGCCGGTGCGTTGCCTTGGGGAGAAATACTGGCTTTTAAATCACCGATGACGGTTTTCATTTTAACTGCCGTGTCTTTTTTAATTTTTGCCCATCCACCATCTGGCAATACAAACTTACCACATTCTGCCGCTTTGCTTTCCAATGGGCCGCCATTCCCTTTTCCTTTTGCTCCTTCGTGCTTGAAATTCGTGATCTCGTATTTGTAACGTCCGTCTTTGGCATTGACGGTTACGGTGAATTTCACTAGACCGTTGTCTGTCATACCTACACGAGGTCCTGGATAACTTACAGGAAAAGATCCTTCACAAGTCATTATTCCATTTGCTTTATCCATTTGGGTAATGCGGTATTTGTTGTTCTGAGCCCAGCTAAATGCTCTATCGTAGATACTTCCTTTGTCTATATTGTCAGTAGGTTTCTCTACTTCACTGTAGTATATTTTTTTGGTGTCAGGATTTATAGGAAGTTCTTCGGTTTGTGCCATCACCAGCGTGGTAGCGAAGAACATCAGGTAAGCGATCAAAGCGGAGGTTTTTTTCATAAGAGGCAGGTTGTTTAATGTGTTAAGATAGAATAAATCCATTCACTTTTCAATTATTCGTCACAAATTTTGCCGTCCACTTCCAATGAAATCCTTTGCTTCGTGCCTTGCCTATTATGGTGCTGTCGTTGATGAGTTTTCCTTTGTATACAGCATAGTTGTCGTTCATGGTCAATACTATTTTTTTTCCATGCTGTTTCCAGAAGTCATTCTCAGGAGAAGCATCGTTAGGATGATAAGAGTAGATGTGTCCGTCTGGTTTCAATAAAAATTCATAACTCAGGTCATCATCCGTATAGCGCCAGTAGGTAGAGGCAATGCTGTGTGGCCTGGCTGACTGACATTGCAGAGAATACAAGGCAACAAATAAAATCAAGGCAAGCGGTAAGGGATATCTGTTCATTTGTATGTATTTTTAGCGAAGCGTATCTGTTGATCAATGTATAAAAAATACTTTTATAAATCACCTGCTTTTTTAGCGATCCTGCTGATCGTTGCCACGATGTGGATACGAATCGGTTGGATGGGTAAAGGAGTCTACGCTTTTTCTGATGAGACACGCTATGAAGCGGCTCAACAGTTGGTCGGTCAATTGTTACAAGGCCATTATGAAACGGCATTTCGTGCACTTCTTAAAACGGATGCACGTCCGGCAGATGGTCTGCTGCATGCTGTTCCTGCACTGATACAACATCTGACGCTGCATGCACAAGGTATCAATCATCCGGACTCACTGATTTTTGTGCAATACTTTCATGTGCTGATTTTCGGCTTGTTGGCTTGGGTATTTTACTGGTTAACGGCTTTATTTTTTCCTCATGGAAAATATGATCCGCTGTTCGCATTGAGTTGCTTTTTATTGCTTGTCAATAATCATGTACATGCGCGTCACATTTTACCTTATGATGCCGCTTTATTATTATCATTGATTGCGTTGGCTTTGATTGTGAGAGCGCATCAAAAAAAAGGAATCGCATCTTCGGCTGTTAAATGCTTGACAGGAGCATTAGCAGCACTGGCCTGGCTCACGTATCCTGGTTATTACTGGATGCCGGTATTGATGATGGGATATATAGTTCTCGCTTCAGGACAACGTCAATACGTTGCGGGACTCAAAGAAATTTCCCCTTTTCTAATCGGTGGATTATTGATGTTCCTTCCGTTTGAAGCGGTGTATTGGTACTTTGGTAAATCACTGGTCTATGGATTGGCGGGCTTATCGCTCGGTATCAACCAGGGCGATTACCATGAAAGCCTGGAGTTCCTGATTGTGTACATGAAAAATACTAACGGCATTGTCGGATGGATTTTAGCGTATGCATTTTTAATATTGGGTGCATTGAATCTATTGAAATTAATAAGCAGACGAATGCCTGTGTTCGATCCCTTACAAGTATTTCTAGGGATTGCTTTTGGTGCCTGGTTGTTTCACATGTTGCTAGGCGAAGTGTTTGAATTCATGGTGTTCTATGGTCGCCTTGTTCATGCGTTCCTTCCTTTCATGGTCTGGGCTTTGCTGGCCGTTTGTATTCGTTTGGGTTGGTTGGCGATGCCTGTCTTTTCTCTGATCTTATTGGGCAGTCTTTTTTCTTTCTGGAAATTTAATGAGACGTATCGCAACGTCACGTATCCGCGTGATGTCTTGTATGACTATTCGGTCTATCAATCTTCCAATAAAACAGTACCGGTATTAGAGTTGACAAAAGGTAAAGCAACACCTGATCGCTATTGCAACATCCATGTGCCTTATGCCTACTATGATCTGGCGGACAGAAAGATTGCTGACTCTTTATTTTTTTATAATACCGCTATTTTGTATCCGATTGAAGGGCAGGATGTTGTTGAATGTGCAAAAGCTGGACAGTCGGTGTTGCTCAAGGTTCCGTATTATTTATGCTTCACACCTTACGGTTATGAAGGGTATAGCCCTCAGGCTAGAAAAAGCCTGCAAAGCGGTTTGTACACCACTCAGGTACAAATCAAAAAAACGATTCGATAATAATCGGTAATTACTTATCCATGAAGTGGTTTTTACCATTAGTTGTTTTATTTTTGAACAACCGAATTTATAGCCAACTATGAACACAACCTTTTTTAAGAAACTGCTTCCGCATCTTATTGCCAACATCGCTTTCATTGCGGTCATGTTTATTTATTATTATCCGACACTGTCCGGAAAAGAACTTGTTCAGAACGACGTGATACAACACAAAGGGTTTTCAAAAGAAGCCGTAGACTACATCGATAAAAATGGTGGAGTAATATTGTGGACCAACAGTAGTTTTGGTGGGATGCCAATTTGGATGGGACATAGTACGAATTTTATTTACAACATACATACTGTATTAGATAAAGCTTTGCCAACACCGGTACTCATCGCCTGGGTATGTTTTGTTGGCTTTTATGTTTTGATGAGTGTGATAGGAGCCAATGCTTGGCTGGCATTTGCCATGTCTGCGGCTTTTGCCTTTTCTACTTTTAACATCATCAGTTATGAAGCAGGACACCTGAACAAAGTATACGACATGGCACTCATGGCTCCTGTACTTGCAGGGATGTGGATGGTCTTTCAACAGAAAAAATATATTACAGGAGCCATCGTCACCACGCTATTTGTTGGCTTGCTGGTGTTTTATGGTCACTATCAGATTGCGTATTACCTTTTCATTGTACTTATATTCATGGGCTTGTATGAATTGATACAGGCGATCAGACATAAGACGTATGCACATTTCATAAAAGCTACTTTATTGGTTGGGATATGTGCTGTGATCGGCGTCGCTCCCAATGTTTCTAAAATGGTGACAAACTACGTGTACTCAAAAAGTACCATCAGAGGTGGCTCGGAATTAAAAACCAACGCAGGGGAAGCCGGTGGTTTGGACAAAGACTATGCGTTGGACTGGAGCAATGACATCTCTGAAACGTTTACGATTTTCATTCCTTATTTCTACGGCGGGGCTTCAGGTGAAGAACTCAGCACGGGTTCGAACATGTACAAAGCCATGGTGAGCAACGGTGTGCCGCGCTCTGATGCGAAGACATACATTGAGCGTGTCCCTTTGTATTGGGGAAGTCAGCCGTTTACTGCAGGTCCACTTTACTTCGGTGCTGTTGTTGTATTTCTTTTTGTATTGGGCATGTTTGTCATCAAAGACAATTACAAATGGTGGATCTTCGCGGTGACTCTTTTTTCCATCATGATGTCATGGGGAAAAAACTTCGAACTGTTAACGGATTTATTATTCTATCATTTTCCATTGTACAATAAATTCCGTTCGGTAACGATGGCCTTGTCCATTGCACAAATGACTATGCCTTTCCTTGCTGGTATTCTATTGGTGAAACTGGCCAAAGGGGAAGTCGAAGAAAAAGATTTTTACAAAGGATTGAAATGGGCATTGGGTATATGCGGCGGCTTTGCATTAGTATTCGGTTTGATGGGTGGCGCTTTCTTCAACTTTACTGCAGATCAGGATGCATCCATCGGTTATCCGGACTGGTTGTTGGAAGCATTGCGTTTAGATCGTGCATCTAAATTCAGAACAGATTCATTCCGTACCTTGTTTTTTGTCTTGGCTACTGCCGGTATTTTATGGGCATGGTTTACTGATAAATTGAAAGCACAAACGGTATATATCGTATTGGCATTTTTAGTCATCATCGACATCGCCTGGGTGGACAAACGTTACCTGGATGCAGGAGATTTTGTAAAAAGAAAAGCTACGGATGAATGGGTAGAGATGACCGCTGCCGATGAACAAATTTTACGCGACAAAGGATTGAGTTATCGTGTATTGAACTTAAGTAAGAGTCCATTCAACGATGCTACAACTTCTTACTTCCACAAATCGGTAGGAGGTTACAGCGCCATTAAAATCGGGCGCTACCAGGATCTGATTGAAAATCAATTTACAGATTCAACCGGTCGTTTCCGTTTCAACGAACCGGTGTTCAGCATGCTGAATACAAAATACATCATTGTACCGGATCAGAAAACGGATCAAACCTATGTGCAACAAAATCCAAATGCATTGGGCAATGCCTGGTTTGTCAATGAGATCAAAGAAGTAAACAACGCACCGGAAGAAATGAAAGCGTTGGGTGCATTGGATGTCGCTCACGCGGTAGTGGTGGATAAACGTTTTGATAGTTTGATCAAAGGCTTTACACCAACCGTTGACAGCAGTGCTAGTATCAAACTAGTAGATAACAGCAATCCTGATCAGTTGAAATACGATTACAATGCCTCTTCCGAACAATTGGTGGTGTTCTCTGAAATCTATTACCAACCAGGATGGAACGCCTACATAGACGGTAAGCTGGCTCCGCATTTCCGTGTGAATTATGTCTTGCGTGCCATGAGAGTGCCGGCAGGCAAGCATAGTATCGTGTTCAAGTTCGAACCGGAACATTACAAACAATCCGAACAAATCGCATTGATCGGTTCATGGGTGTTTACACTCTTCCTTTTAGGATTGATTGGTTTGTATGTGAAGGATGAAATGAAGAAGAAAAAGATAGTGTAAGCAATTGATATAGGAATTGGATGAAAAGCTTGTAATGGAGATTCTGTTACAAGCTTTTTGTTTTATAGACAACTCGCGTGAGGGATAGAAGCGGAAAGCTACTTGTTTTTTTTGTATTCGTTAAAGACCCCTAAAGGGGATTTGTTGAAAGCGCGAGCTTGTAGAGAAGTTTATTATTTGAAAGTCCCCTTTAGGGGATTTAGGGGCAAGACAGCATGAGTAACAGAAAGAAACTCTACTTATAAAAATTATTCGCAAACGCAGAGAACTCGTCCTTGCCCCATACAATCCGTTTCCAACACGCCACAAGAAATCCCGTGCCATAACCCGTCAGTTGTATATAGCTTGCCACGACTGCCAGCAAACCGATCAGGATGCTTTTGTTTTTTAGGGTAGCATCAAAAAATAAAAGTATGGTCAACAAAAGAAGGGGAGCAAGAAAATAAGAACAGACCGTCAGCGACAACAGCAATAAAAATAAACTTCCCAACACAAACAAAGAAGGGAAGAAGTGTACGATCTTCAGCGACTTAGGATACCTTTTGTACAAGTTGATCCGCGCAATGCCTGAGTTATAGACTTGTTTGAAGAATTGTTTCAAACGCGTGCGTCTCTTATGAAAGACATAAGCCTCTTTGATGAGTGTGGTTTTGAATCCCTTTTTTAAAATGCGGATGCTCATGTCGATGTCTTCACCAAATCGCATGTTGGAAAAGCCATTCGTTTCTTCATATACTTTTTTAGAATAGCCCATGTTGAAACTTCTTGGATAGAATTTATCCAGTTTCTCTCCACCTCCACGAATGCCGCCTGTAGTGAAGAAAGATGTCATCGCATAGTTGATGGCTTTTTGTAAAGAAGTAAACTGATCATGCGCCTGATCCGGACCTCCAAACGCATCTGTGAAATGATGTTGCAAAGTAGTTTGAACTACCTCAATATAACGCGGAGGCAATACACAATCTGAATCTAAAAATATATAATAGTTGCCCGTCGCTTTTTCGCAACCGTAATTTCTACTTTGACCAGGTCCTGAATTATTTTTGAAATAATAGTGAATGTTCAACAGCGACGAGTATTTATTTACCACATGCTCACAAGTCACGGTAGATCCATCTTCTACGATGATGACCTCTACATCTTTTACGGATTGCTCCGTTAGGCTATGCAACAATTCATCTACTTCAGATGGTCTGTTGTATACAGGAACGATGATGGATAATGCTATAGAAGAATGTATCATGGTATGCTATGCAAAGCATGAAGCCCTGTTTTCAATATCAAATATAATAATTTAGTTGTAAGGATACGATATAATTCAAGCTTGGTCTTTTACAAACTTGGATTTTATGCCTAACTTGTTTTCATTCATTTAACCTTTTATAGCTATGACCTTTTTTCAGAAATTCAAAGAGTTTGCCATGCGTGGTAATGTGGTCGATATGGCAGTCGGTATCATCATTGGTGGAGCCTTTGGTAAAATAGTGTCTTCGCTTGTATCAGATGTCATCATGCCTCCAATTGGAGTGCTTGTAGGGGGTGTTGATTTTAAAAACCTTAAGCTCATCATCAAAGAAGGGAGTACAGATGCTGCAGGTAAAGTATTGACAGAGCCTGTCAGTGTAAATTATGGTAATTTTCTACAAAGTACAGTAGACTTTTTAATTGTTGCTTTCGCCATTTTTTTAGTGGTGCAATTGATGCATAAACTGACAAAAAAAGAAGAAGAAAAACCGGCTGAACCGGCAGCAACCAACGAAGAAAAACTATTGACAGAAATCAGGGACCTGTTGAAAAAATAATAGAATTATACTTACAAGAAGATTGAACAGGAGCATTCAATCTTCTTGTTGTTCTCCTCTTAAGTGAGCCAGTTTGTGTAGAAATACGTTGGCTATATTGAATGCTCTTAATTTCGCTTCTTCTGCATTCGCACCTTCAAATTGCTGGTCTACATTCTCAACGAACAATCCCAGCCAGCGTTCAAAATGTTCCTTGCCTATGGGCATTGTAGCGTGCGGAGGAAAAGGACGACCGTTGTAACGGTTGCCTCCTAATAAAATACTCTCCCAGAAGGTATACATGGTTTTCAGGTGTGATTCCCAACGGTCTCCGATGCGTTCATTAAATATCGGCCCAATGAAATCATCTTCTCTTACTTTACTATAAAAGGAATCTACCAGTTGTTTAATGTCATTCAATTGAGTGATGTCAGGCATAGCAATCAATGGTATGTATGTGTTAAGTGATAAGAGTAAGTGTAATAGGATCGATGGAGTGGCCTCATCTCTCTGAAGGATGAAACTAAAAGTAAAAAATAATTAGTGGAATGAATACAGAAAGTCTGTAAATAAAAAGAGTCCTGCTATCGTAGCGGGACTCTTTTTATTTAATTAGTTACTATGCATTCTAATTCAGATTCCGGATCGATGGTCGTATCACCG
>JAQBNU010000175.1 GCA_028288365.1 Chitinophagaceae bacterium
CGCGGACTCGGCGCGCTCGTCGACGGCGTTGCGCTGCCGCGCCAGCCTATCGACTACTGCCGAGGTGCGTCGCACATTATTCGCGTTGAGGGGTATGCCAATCTGCGCGATGTGATCGAAACCGAGACCGAAGACTTCGGCCCTGCCGTGCGCGCACGCGTGCGGGCGGGCCGGGCGGGCGCGGCCGTCGACTACGCGCAGACGCTGGTCGATCGGCGCGACGACACGACCGCAATCGGCAAGGCACTGGAAGGCTTTGACGCCTTGCTGCTGCCCACCACGATTATGGCGTCGCCACCACTTGACACGATCGACGAAGACTACATGCCGCTGTCTGACCTGACGCGTTTTGTCAACTACCTTGGACTTTGCGCGCTCGCGCTGCCGTGTGGCTTCAACGCGCAGGGTCTGCCGATGTCGCTGCAGATCGTTGGCAAGGCCTTCACCGAAGACGTAGTCTTGCGCATCGGCTTGGCATACGAAGAGGCTACCGGCTGGCACCTCAGCCGGCCGGATCTGACATCGTTGTAGCAAGGTGGGCGCACTCGTGCGAGGCTGCAATGCGCGAGGCCGTGTGGAAACACGAATAACTGCGTTGGGGAAGTTCGAAGTCGTCGACGAACTCAGCTATCCAGTACCCTGATTGTCAGGGGTGGCCTTAGCAGGCGATATTGCGACGTTGCACTCGGCGCCCAGGGCCCGCTCGATGAGCGCCTTCTTGAACGCCGCCGTCGCTTCGTTGACAGCCTCTCCGGTCATGGTACCGGAGACGAACTGGTCAATCAGTTCCTTGGGAATCGACGGCAGCGCCGCCATCTTCGCGGCGATCGCCGCGTTCTTCAGCTTCGTTTTGGTTGCTGGCATAGATGATCCTCGGCGTCATGCTATGCCTCGAACACAAAATTTAGGACAGGCTCGTGGCGGCCTTTGACATCGCCGTGCCGAACGGCATAGTTCAGTCAAAAGCAGTCGGTCGGCCTCGCTGCGAAAGTCACGTATGCGCCTTGCAAGCTCAACTTGATCCTCGGTGACTGCGACGTTCACAGGCAGCAGCGTCGGCTACATTTTCCGCGCTGTAGCCGCGCTCGTTCATGTCGTAGAGAAAGTCCCAGTCACTCATTTGTCCCCTCCATCCGCGACTACTAGATGAGCCGAGCAAGTTCCATTTGTTCTTCGTACTCTGTGCGCATGCCTGACAATGGCTGCACGCGCCCTCGCGGACATTTCGCGGCTTTGCTTTTCCAGGCGCGAAACATCGCCTTCAAGCTGAACGTCGCCGCGGGAGGGTGCCATGACCCTGTTAACTTGGATCATCAGCTTGTCCTGAGCTTCGATCAAAAAATGTTGATATGCCTCGCGGCGTTCGACGATTCGCACGGATACCTTAAGCAGTAGGTCACTTGCAGAGTTCCTGTTTGCCTCATGCGCTTTGTAGTCGCGCTGCAAAACGTCGTTCCGATGAACCCAAGTTTCTTCTTTGTGCAGGTACTCAGCCATCGCCTCATGCGAGCCCCAGAAGCAGCCGTGAACGAGTATCACCGTCCGGTGCCGAGTGAGGACCAGATCGGGCTTCTTTGGCAGCTTTCGCCCGTGCAGCCTGAACTGCAGATCGAGCCGGTGCACCATCGAACGCACCAGCAGCTCGGGTGCCGTCTCCCTCCCGCGGATGGCCCGCATAACCTCCCGGCGCTTCGAAGGTGAAAAGACGTCCATTCGCGTTTCAGGTTACGGGTGTAGAACGGTGAGGGCCGGCGAACGCAAGCGTACCGCACGGGTCGTGTGAGTTTCAACACAAACCCGCTCGGTGACCCATCTCGGCGGATGCCTCAGCACGTAACATACACCGATTTAACCGGAGGGTCTCTAGTGACCAAGAGCGTCCCGTTCAGAGTCCAGTCGCACGTCCTGAAGCTTCTCGGCGATCAGCTCATCGGACACGACCGCTTGGCCGTGTTCGAGCTCGTCAAGAATTCCTACGATGCAGATGCGCGGACGGTGAGCGTCACTCTGGATCTGCTGGCCCCCTTGCCCAAAATCAGCGTCAGGGATGACGGCATGGGCATGTCCGCGGAGACGATAGAGAACGCATGGCTGCAGGTCGGCACCGACTCTAAGCGGAATGCGCAGGCGCGCAAGCGCAGCCCGCTCGGGCGGCTTCCCCTGGGTGAGAAAGGGGTCGGGCGCCTAGCGGTGCAGAAGCTCGGCGACACCATCAGGCTCGTGACGCGTCAGGAGGGGCAGGCCGAGCATGCCTTCAAGTTCTCCTGGGGCGCCCTGATCGACAGCGCCCGCTACCTCGGCGACGGGATGGCTGTCGAGGTAGCTGAGCACGCGTCACCCGAGGAAGTCGAGTCCGCATCCGGCACGCTCGTCGAAATCACCGGTCTGCACCATGCGGATTGGTCGCGACGCGAGATCCGCGATCTCTACAGGCTCGTCACCTCGCTGTGCAATCCGTTCGACGACAAGACCTCCTTCAAGGTCGATCTAGAACTGCCGGGAAGCGAAGCCGCCGTGGCGGACCTGCCCACCCTCAAGGACATGCTCGCATCGGCAGTCTGGGAGTTCAAATTCGAGATGGACGAGAACGGATTGATCAAGTGGGACTATGGATTTAACCCGCCGAAGTTCAAGAGCCTGACACCGCGAACCCAGGGTCCCGTCACGGAAAAGCTCGCGTTGATAGACCCTGACCCCGACGACGTGCGTCAGCGAACGCCCCCTCGTTCGGCGAGGGGAAAGGACAAGGAAGACGAACACATCTTCGTCCGACCTGAGGATCTCGAAGGCATCGGCCCAATCAGCGGGTCCATCTACGCGTTTCACCGTCGTGACGAGA
>JAQBNU010000069.1 GCA_028288365.1 Chitinophagaceae bacterium
AGTATATTAAGTATTACAATAACGAAAGAATCAGACTGAACTTAAATGGCATGAGCCCGGTAAAATACCGAGCTCATGCTGAAAATCTTAATTAGTTTTAACCGTCCAACTTTTGGGGGCTAGTCCAGCTTACCGGCCTTTTTTGTTTTAAGGAGTTTGTATTTATCAATACACTAAAAAATGTTTTGTTACCTGTAGTGTTGCACTGCTGATCTCCATGAGATAAGCACCTGCGGCTACATTGTTCAACTGTATGGTGTATGTGTTATTGTTTTTTATCGTGTTCAATTCTTTTACCTCTACACCTAAATTACTGTATACACGGATCGTATAGACTTCATCGCTATTCAGTACTATATGGATTTCTTCTTTTGTTGGATTAGGGAAAAGGTAGAAGTCAGTAGAAGTTTGGAACGATACGGTTTGTATCTTACTCCATGTTGAGGTGCCGTCGAAGTCAACTTGTTTCAATCGGTAATAGGAAGTTCCTTTCAACGGTTGTTCATCGATGTACTCGTAATTTGTTACTTGTAAGGTATTCCCTTGCCCTGGTCTGTTACCAATGTCTTCGAAATGGATGCCATCGGCACTGCGTTCCAAAACGAAGCTGGCGTTATTTTTCTCCATCGCTGTTGACCAGGTCAAGACAGCAACTGTATTCTCCGCTTTTGCTTTGAAATAAACGAGTTCAACCGGTAAAGTAAAATTGCAGGTAAACTGAGAAGTACCTTGTGTACCATTCGTAGCGGTGGCGCTGTTGTTGTAAGGAGCAGCAACGGAAACGTGTGTGACGGTCCATACGCCTCCGGCTACGGTGGTAGTGCCTAAGTATGTTTCTCCCTGACAAGTGGTACACGTCACGTTAGAATAGACATGTATCGTTTCACCATTTGTTCCTGTACCGGTAGTAGATGTATTGGTTACGCCTGTAATAGCGGGAGAAGCTTTACTGTTGTTGCCGGGACTGGTATTACCGGTACCTCCAAAGAGACCAGCAAAATCCAAATCGATTCCCATACCCGCATTACAGAAAATTTTATTTCCAATAAAAGTATTCTTAAGTCCTTGTGTATTGTCTGATACCCCTACTCCTATTCCAAACCCATTTCCTAAATCCGGATTTACTCCAGTACCAGTGGTATAAGCGATGGTGTTAGGTTGCAAGGCAGCAAGACCACCGATGGTATTACTGCTTCCATTGGGAGCACCACCTACACCTTGAATGAACACACCACCATTTTTATTACCCATGGCTGTGGTCCCATTGGCGGCGACTCCAATGAGATTATTATACACTACGTTACCAGAACCACCGACAAGGTGAATTCCTTCTTCTGAGTTATTGCTGATCAGATTTCCTTCGTTGGCGTTTGCTCTTCCGATAAATCCATTGTTTCCGAAAATGGAGATGACTCCTGATTGACCATTTCCTCTGGCAAGCGTTCCGGTTACATCTGTTCCGATATAATTTCCGATTACAATAGTACCTGTAATGGGTGTTCCTGGATCCGCGCTCAATACCACACCTTGTTTACCGTTACTTGATATGAGGTTACAAAGTGCGGTGGTATTACCACCTATCGTTGCATTGTTTGAATAAACGATCACGATACCGTTTTCAGAATTTCCTGTTGCCGTTGTGCCATCTACTGCAAGTCCGATATAGTTACCCAAAATTTGAGCGCTGGTGCATCCTCCATTGATTACGATACCTGTTCCGTTGCCTACTCCGCCCCAAAGACGGCCGTTGCCAGAGATGATGTTGCGTTCTGCTGTAGTTGTTCCGCCTATGATAAGTCCGAGGCAATTGTTTAATACAACGACTCCACTTTTGCCATTTCCAAAAGTAGCTGGAGAGCCTGCGCCGCTTGCGTTTGTCCCGATGTAATTATTTTTTACCAATAGGTTGTTGCAAGCAGTCGTTACCCCATCATAATGGATTCCATCCACATTGTTTCCTGAAATAATATTTCTTGCGGCAACCGTGTTTCCTCCGATTAAGTGGTTGCTTGAATTGGTATAACCTGAAATGCCATTGCTTCCATTTCCAATGGCTGCTGTGCCTGTAGCGTTCGTACCAATGAAATTACCTTGTATGGTTGCGTTCGATGCACTTTCCATTTGTATGCCATCCCATGTATTGCCAGAAACGGTATTACTTTCTCCAGCGGCGGTACCGCCTATAGTAGGAGTAGCGGAGGTTTGCAAATGTATACCGCTTCTGCCATTGGCGATAGCAGCAGAACCAGTTGAAGTGGTACCTACAAAATTTCCTTTGATGATTGGAGTATTAGAATTAATCATCAAAAGACCTTCTTCCCCATTTCCTGATAAGGTATTCCCTTGACCGGCTGTTGCTCCGCCGATAATGGCGTTGTCAGAGTTTTCAAAACGTAGACCGACATACGTATTACCAATAGCAGCTGTACCTGCGGCATTGGTGCCGACTTTATTTCCTCTTACGGTATGACCGCTGGCGTTTATCATATGCAATCCAAAGTATAAGTTTCCGGATACTACGTTGTTTGTAATCACAGCAGAAGCCGAGTTGTCTATGATGATGCCATGTTCTCCGTTTGAAAGTGCAGCGGTACCTGCCAAATTGGTACCGATATAATTATTGATGATCTGTATGCCGCTTGATAAATTTACCGCGGAAATCCCAATATGAGTATTGCCTGAAATGATGTTTCTGTCGGCCGCTGCTGCACCACCGATGATGTTGTTGATGCTGCTATTATCAAGTTGTATGCCGTGCACAGCGTTAGCGATTGCTGCAGTACCTAGAAGATTACATCCTATTTTATTTCCTTTTAAGGTATTACTATTGCTGTTCACATTGATTAACACACCGTGTGTGGTATGACCGGAGATGACATTGTTCAGAATAAAATTATTACTCGAAGTAATTAAAGAGATACCGAAGAAAGGATTGGAAGCTGCCACTGCATTACCGGCTGCATTCGTTCCTATATAGCAATTTTGGATAGTGATACCATTTATTCCATTCACTTCTATATTCGCATAATTGGCACCGGCTCGGTTAATGACTAAGCCATCCAAGACGGAATTTGAAGCTCCCGCATTATTAAAAAAGAATACCCAGTTGATACTCCCACCGCCATTGAGAACAAATGTTCCGGGCGTAGCTATAAGATTTATTTGTCTGGCGAAGGTGGGTAGAGTCGAAGTCAAATTTACAGTACCGACGGCTGTTACATTGATGGTATGAGGTCCAACAGCACTGTTCGCCTGGTTGATGCAGTACCTTAGATCTCCACTGGTCCCCGCACCTGCGCCTGTGTCAGTCAATGCATTTACAGTATAGGTAGTGGCCAATACATGTGCAGACATCAAAAAAATGCAATATATTGGTAAAAACATACTTATAAATCGATTGCAAAAAACAGAGTAGAGTTTTTTCATAAGAGTAAAGGTGTTATGTAATGCAAATATGAAATTGATTCATTGCAAAAGCAAAAAGTAACTCGCTTTTTTATTTATAACTAACTGATAATGAGATGCATGTTAGTAGTTTCAATGCGTTTACTTAGCATTTGCAAAGAAGAAAAAAGTCTCTTGGCTTCTGATAGAAAAGGATTGGAGAAAAAGTGTCGAATATATTTTATCACTTAAATCGCACTAATTTTTTATTTAAAATAATTTATTTCCTATTTTTTTATTACACGATAAAAAATACTTAAAAAGAGAACCTATTTCGCCTTTGATAATGACTTTATGCAATAAACAGGGTGAAAAATAGATCTGTTTTTTCATATAGTTATTGTTTTTCATAAAGGTCAATTCTTTTTTTAACCTGAAAACTTCTTTTGAAGAATACATCTGGAGCTACAAAAGCGTTGTATGAGATCTTCTACAACTATTTCTACTGTTCTCAAAGAGGGAATCGAAATCTACAGTTGCACCTTAGAGAGAGAAATTTTTTGCTGGTGCAGTGTTCTCTAAAATGATGCGTAAGAACTTTCTATTCACACAAATACGGCTTAAAGCTTGTTGCTCACGTTGGTAAAGGTTGAGCGCTAAACAAACGTCCGTGTTCACTGCACCATAAAGAGAGAGGCATAGTAATTGTAAAATTTGAACAAAGTAATTTTTACAATTAAAAAAATAAGAATGCCGATAGCGAATGAAGTAACAGAGTTCAAAAGCTGGACAACCATCATCATGGAGAAGTTGCAGCATTGGACGATTTCCTTTATTGATATGCTTCCCAATATAGTATTGGCCGCGATTGTTTTTACCGTGTTCGTTTTATCAGCACGTTTAATTAGAAATTTCCTTGCTAAAATTTTATCAAGGGCTACTCATCATTCCTCTGTTAGTAATTTATTTTCAGCGCTTGCTTACCTCTTGATCCTTTCCATCGGACTTTTTACAGCGCTTAGTATTTTGCAATTGAACAAAGCGGTTTCTTCTTTATTAGCAGGAGCCGGGATCATAGGTCTGGCCTTGGGTTTTGCTTTCCAGGATCTTACTGCCAATTTTATCTCTGGCATTTTTATGGTTTTCAAAAGACCATTTGAAGCAGGTGATATTTTGGAAACCAACGATTGTAAAGGACATGTGGAAGAGATTCAATTGAGGACAACGACCATCTATACTTATGATGGTTTGCATGTAACAATTCCTAACAAAGATATTTTTCAAAAGCTATTTATTAATCATTCAAAAAGTGATCAGCGGAGAATAGAGTTTGCTTTCAATATACCGCATGTGCAGGACTTGGATAAAATCCTTGAAAAGACAATAGAGACGCTGGAGAAATTTAGTTTTTTATCAAAAGATAAAATACATGTTCGCTATTCTGAAATAGGAGATACAACGGTAAAACTTAACATTTGGTTTTGGGTTTCTCAAAATGGTAATCCAAAATACCTGGACGCTAAGAACCAAGCTATACTAGCCATTATACATACCTACAAACAAGAAGGAGTTATAGTGGTTCCTTCATCATAAATTTTAATTCACGATTATAATCTTTCATACGATGACTCCTAACGAAACGATCATGCAATTTTTTCATTGGTACTATCCGGCTGATGGTAGCTTATGGAACAAGTTAAAAGAAGAAGCACCAAAGCTGAAAGAAATGGGAATTACTACTCTTTGGTTGCCCCCTGCTTATAAATCCTGTGAAGGCGGTTATGGCGTAGGTTATGGCGTATATGATTTGTTTGATCTTGGAGAATTTGATCAGCAAGGATCTGTGCGAACAAAATACGGGACAAAAGATGAATATGTACAAGCAGTAGAAGCTGCTCATCAAAACGAATTAAAAGTGATTGTTGATGTAGTACTTAATCATAGGATGGGTGCAGACGAAACGGAAAAGGTATTGGTGCAGGATCAGGATGCACACGATCGCTTAAAAAAGGTAGGAGAGCCCTATGAAAGAGAAATTTTAGACAAGTATACTTTTCCGGGAAGAAAAGGAAAATACTCTCAATACATCTGGGACTTCCAAAGTTTCAGTGGCGTGAATGATAAGGATGATCTTGGGAACAACGAACATTTTTATCGTGTGATACATGATCAATACGGCGATAATTGGGACGAGTCGGTGCTGGGTAAAGAAAATGGAAATTTCGATTACCTCATGGGTTGTGATGTGGACTTTAGAAATCCTGCGGTAAGAGAAGAATTGAAAAACTGGTTGAGCTGGTATTATGACCTGATTAAATTTGATGGTATACGACTGGACGCTATCAAACACATGAATCCTTATGTGATCAATGAATTGCTGGATTATACACACAACATTGCGAATAAACCTTTATTGAATGTAGCGGAAGAATGGACACAAGACATTGGTGAATTGCTCCACTACAAAGAAATATCTCAAGGGCGTGTACAAATGTTTGATGTGCCTTTGCATTATCATTTCAACGAGGCTTCTCTTGCCGGTAATCAATATGACATCCGTCGATTGTTTGATAACACATTGATGCAGCAGTCTCCGGATCGTTGCATTTCTTTCGTAGAAAATCACGATACGCAACCCCTGCAAATGCTGGAGTCGCCGGTTGACTTCTGGTTCAAACCTTTGGCTAACGCAATCATCTTGTTGAGAGAGCAAGGAATACCTTGTGTGTTTTATACTTCTTTTTACGGAGCGAAATACACAGACAAAGGCAAAGACGGACAAGAGCACGAAGTAGAGCTTGTACCAGTGCCGCACTTGTATGAAATGATTAAAGTAAGACGCTACCTGTCTTACGGTTTTCAGAGAGATTATTTCGATCATCCCAATACGATTGGATGGACAAGAGAAGGAATAGGTGAATTTGAAAATTCAGGATGCGCTGTCGTATTGACCAATGGCAGCGAGGGCTATAAAGATATGGAACTAGGTAAGCGACATGCCGGACAAACATTTATAGATGTTACAAAAAACAGACAGGAAGAAATTACCATCAATGAAGACGGCTGGGCAAGGTTTACTGTAAATGGGAGATCGGTATCAGTGTGGATTAGAAAGTAAAGAGATGAATGGGAAGTTATTGATGGATTTAGCCTGGAGCAAATCCATTGAAGTGTATCATCCGGATATATGTCACATTTTGCGAATGTCTGCTAATCCTGTACAACTCGCTACAGGATTGGGATTCGCGGAAGGGTTGTTGTGGCATAAAGGTGGGTACTTGCTTTTCAGCGATTTAATAAAAAATAAAATATTCAAATATACTAAGCAGCAAGGCCTGGAAGTGTTTCTTGATCACAGTGGTTTAACAGGTGAAATCACTGTAGACCATTCACATCACATAGGATCTAATGCCATTGCATATGATCAAGAGGGGAATTTGGTTTTTTGTCAACAAGGAAATCATGCCATCGCGAGATTAAAAAAAGACGGATCGATAGAAACTGTTGTGAATGAATTTGAAGGGATACGTCTGAATAGCCCGAATGATCTGGTATCTGGTCCAGATGGAAGTATTTATTTTACCGATCCGCCTTATGGATTACGTGGTCAGGAAATCAGACCAGATATAGCACAGCCTGTAGCTGGCGTTTACCGTTGGTTCAACGGTATGTTAGAATTGATGGCGATTGATTTTTATTTCCCTAATGGAATTTGTTTTTCTCCCGACTACCATTATTTGTACGTAGGTTCTACTAAAGAAGAAGAAAGAATGATTCGTCGTTATGAAGTAGAAAATGGAAAATTAAAGAATGGAAGTGTATTTATTCAGGAAAATGCGAATGGTATTCGAACCGATAAAAGAGGGAATCTATTTTTGGCAACAGCTGCCGGTGTGCGTATCTATTCTCCGGAAGGAATAAAATTAGGTATGATCAAAATTCCTTCCACGGTGACTAGTGTCTGTGTAGAAGGAAACACGCTGTATATAGCGACACCGCATAAGTTGTACAAGTTTGCATTGCGAAGCAAATGAAAAGAGAGATGAGAAATCTGAAATCAGAGATCAGGTATAAAACCGTTTCAATTCTGATCTCTCACTATATTCTTGCCTGGTACGTATACAGATCAAAGTACCTTCCTTTTTTCTCTATCAACTCTTCGTGTTGGCCTTGCTCTTGTATGCGTCCGCTTTCGATGACGAGTATTTGTGTGGCTTGTCGAATGGTACTTAATCTGTGTGCGATGACAAAAGTTGTTCTTCCTTTCATCAATTCCGCTAAACTTTTTTGAATCAATGCTTCACTCTCCGTATCCAGGTTGGATGTTGCTTCGTCCAATATGATAATTTTAGGATCAGCTAGTATAGCACGTGCAATGGCTATGCGTTGTCTTTGTCCGCCAGAAAGTTTGACGCCTCGTTCTCCAATCACTGTGTCGAGGCCTTCTTCAAAGCGGTCCGTAAATTCGTTGACATAAGCTGCGTGCACCGCAGCATTCAGTTGTTCTAGTGTAGCATGTGGTCTCGGGAATAAAATATTTTCGCGAATCGTGCCTTCAAATAAGAAATCATCTTGCAGTACGACACCTAAATGACGGCGGTAACTTGTCAAACTTACTTTAGATAAATCGATACCATCCAATGTAACCAAACCTGAATCCGGAGTTAAGAACGTTGCAGCAAGTCCGGCAATCGTTGACTTACCCGATCCGGAAGTGCCGACCAGCGCGGTGACTGAACCGGATGGTGCGTTGAAGCTTACGTTGTGTAATACTTCTTTTCCTTCCTGGTAGGCAAAAGAAACATTGTCGAATTTGATGTTACCGCTGATTTCTTTCAGTTTTATGGTTCGTACGGTTTCATCGTCTTCGGGTTGCATGTTCATGATTTCTTCTGTACGATCCAGACCGGCAAAGGCTTCAGTCATCTGACTTCCGATGTCGCTCATTTGTACAATGGGTGCAATCATGAAACCAAGATATAGAGTGAAGGAAAGAAATTCTCCAAACGTCATGCTGCCGTCAATCATGTTGTAACCGCCCATGCCCATGATGCCTGTAGTTGCCATGCCGAGTAGGAAAGTAGCAGAACTTGTAAGAATCGCTGTTGACGTTAAACTTTTCTTCACGTTGTCAAACAAACGTTCAGCACCTTTGAAGAAAATATGATTCTCCTGTTGCTCGGCATTGAATCCTTTGATGACACGGATACCATTTAACGTTTCTGTCAATCGACCGGTGACTTCAGCGTTGATGATGCTACGGTTTTTAAAGATGGGACGTATGTAACCAAAAGCTTTCATCGCGATGAAAGCAAAAATGGAAACAGGAAGCAAGACATACAAAGTCATCAGTGGACTGATCTTGATGAGCAACACCAAAGAAATAATAGCAGTCAATGTTCCCCCTACCAACTGTACCAATCCTGTACCGATCAAATTTCTGACACCCTCTACGTCGCTCATGATGCGAGATACCAATGCACCGGATTTATTGTTGTCAAAATAACTGATGGGTAAAGAGAGAATTTTCTTTTGTACCTGCACACGCAATTTTGAAATGAGCAATTGTGCTTCTACGCTCAAGAGTCTTGTCAGCAAAAAAGAAGAAGTCGCCTGAACAAATATGGCGGAGCCTACGATGAGTAATAAAATTTGTAGAGCATGTGTGTCATGAGTAGGAATCACGACATCAATTAAATTTTTACTCTGCCAAGGCAACACCAGACTGGCCAGGCGGCTGATTACAATTAAAACCAGACCGATGGCGATTTTTTTTCTTCTTGGCCAGATGATCGTTTTGAATGCCTGACCTATGGTTACTTTGTGTTTTTTCTTTTGTTCTGTCATGGGTGGTTGAAAAATGAATTCTGATCAGTGATATGTACGTATAGTATTAGGACGAATGAAGTGGTATAATATTTTATAGATTAAATCAATCTGCGTTAGGGATCGAGAGTAAAGCCCGAAGAGCGATGGCTTGTGCGGATGGCGGACTTGCAGCGAGAGCCCGCCCGCCACCGAAAAGACATTAGTAACCATCAAAATCATTTTGGCGGGAATGCCCAACTATGCACTCAATCTATAAAACCCGAATAGGTCCCCTATCTTTTAAATCCAATGTTTCTACGCTTTCACGTTCAACGTTTCTTTTACGCCACTTAGTTCCTTTAAGAAAGATTTTGCGGCGTTAATGCCAGAGATTTTGTCCACAACCAATAATAGTTTGTTGGGCATTTCTTTCAATCGGCAGCGTTTCGGGTGACTTTGAACGAAGGTTAATATTTTTCCGAATACGTCTGACTTGAAGTATGCCTCGTTATTGCCTGGTACAAACTGGCAACGCATACCATGATTCTTAATCGTTAGTTTTTCAAAGCCCAATTCTTCTGCCATCCAGCGCATGCGAACGGTTTCAATGAGATCCAATACTTCTTGCGGAGCTGGTCCGAAGCGGTCAATCATGCTAGTGAGGAATTCAGCCAGTGCCGTTTCGTCTTTGATGTTGTCGAGTTGTGTGTACAGGCTTAATCGTTCAGAAATATTGTTGACGTATTGATCCGGAATTAGAATCGATAAGTCTGTTTCGATGACACAGTCCTGCACGAGCTTGCGTAACTCGTGTACTTTCATTTCATCTTCAAACAAGGCGGCGAATTCTGTTTCCTTCAACTCCATGATGGTTTCATCCAGCAGTTTGTGGTACATCTCAAAACCGATGTCTGTGATGAATCCACTTTGTTCTGCGCCCAATAAATTTCCTGCACCGCGAATGTCCATGTCACGCATGGCCACTTTGAATCCATCTCCCAAATCGGAGAACTCTTCCAATGCACCGAGGCGTTTCCTGGAATCCGCAGTCAGCGTGGTCGGTGGAGGTGTGATGAGAAAACAATACGCTTTTTTATTTGAGCGACCCACACGTCCTCTCATCTGGTGCAAGTCAGATAAACCAAACATGTGTGCATGGTTGATGAGGATGGTATTCGCATTTGGAATATCGAGACCCGATTCAATGATGTTGGTAGAAACCAAAACATCAAATTCTCCTTCCACAAACTGCAGCATGATTTTTTCCAACTTATCGCCTTCCATCTGTCCATGGGCGATACCGATCTTTGCATCCGGCACGAGGCGCAATAAATTATTGGCAATACCGTCGATGTCCTTGATGCGGTTGTGTACGAAAAATACTTGTCCGTTGCGTTTCAATTCCCTAACCACAGCATCACGAATGACTTCTTCATCGTAAGCATGAATCTCTGTCGTCACTGGCTGACGGTTGGCGGGTGGTGTAGCGATGATGGACAGATCACGTGCACCCATGAGAGAAAACTGCAATGTTCTTGGAATAGGTGTAGCGGTTAAAGTCAACGTATCTACATTGACTTTAAATTCTTTCAACTTGTCCTTTACTTTTACACCAAACTTCTGTTCCTCGTCAATGATCAATAAACCGAGATCTTTGAACTGCACGTCTTTTCCGATGATGCGGTGTGTACCGATGAGGATATTTGTTTTTCCTTCTTTCACACGTTGCATGGTTTCTTTGATCTGCGCGGTGCTTTTGAAACGGTTTACGTATTCAATCAGACAAGGAAAATTCGACAACCGTTCATGAAACGTTTTGTAATGTTGCATCGCCAAAATCGTAGTCGGCACCAATATGGCAACTTGCTTGCCATCACAAACTGCTTTAAAGGCGGCACGTACAGCGATTTCAGTTTTTCCGAAACCTACATCACCACACACTAAACGGTCCATCGGATGAGGTTTTTCCATGTCTGCTTTTACATCGGCAGTGGCTTTGGCCTGATCTGGTGTGTCTTCGTAGATGAAAGACGATTCGAGTTCGGCTTGCAAAAAAGAATCCGGTGTGTATTGGAAGCCTGGCGCACTCTTGCGCTTGGCGTAGAGTTTGATCAGGTCCTTGGCAATGTCCTGAACCTGTTTCTTGACCTTTGATTTTTTGGCTTCCCACTCGCCGGTGCCGAGTTTACTCATTTGTGGCGGTCCACCTTCTTTGCCGCTGTAACGGGAAATTTTATGCAAAGAGTGTATGCTGATTTGCAGGATATCATCGTCTTTGAAAACCAAACGAATCAATTCCTGTGAATACCCATCGCGTTCGGTTTTTGCCAAACCAGCAAAGCGTCCAATACCATAATCCA
The DNA here is from genome assembly GCA_028288365.1 of Chitinophagaceae bacterium. Classification (GTDB taxonomy): domain Bacteria; phylum Bacteroidota; class Bacteroidia; order Cytophagales; family Cytophagaceae; genus JACMQM01. The sequence goes on from JAQBNU010000069.1 coordinate 11,553, forward strand.
CGTGTGTAATGTAATCACCCGATTGAAGATTCTTCAATTCTTTCAGCGTGATGGCTTTGGACTTGGAATGTTTTTCTTTTGTTTTATAACGAAGGAAACGCTCAAACAACTGGTGTTCCGTGTAGATCAGAAGCTTTCTGTCTTCGTCATAAAATCCTTCTTTTAATACAAAAGCAGCGGTGCTGAATTGCAAGTAAGGATCTAACTCTTCAAAGATGGTGGTGAGTCGCTCTACTTGTTTTAATGATTCAGAAGAAATACAAATGGTATAACCGGCATGTGTTTTCTCCGCCAGGTCTTCGGCGAGTAATTTGAAATCCTTGTTGAAGGAAGACTGTACTTTTGTTTTGAACAGGTATTCCTGTGCGTCTTTGAACAAAGGATATTTTCCGGTTTGCACCACTTTGCGAGGAACAAGCAAAGACAGCAGCTCGGCATAGTTGATGTACAGGATGGATGGATCGGTGACAAGAGTAGAGCCTCCCGATTCTTTGAATAGTTTTTGATAGAAGTTGGTTGCTTTTTCAAAACCTGTTTCAACCATGCCTTTTACCAGTTCTCCGTCTTTGATCCAGTAGTTGGTGGCATCCGGTAAATATTCTAAAATACTTTCGCGGCGTTCCTGCAACAATTTAGTTTGTATGTTAGGAATGATGGTAATGAAATCATGCGTCTCTACGGACAACTGCGTGTCAGGATTGAAGGAACGTATGCTTTCAATTTCATCTCCAAACAATTCGATGCGGTAAGGATAATCGTTGGAGTAAGAAAACACATCAATGATTCCACCTCTTACCGCATACTGTCCGGCTTCGAAAACAAAATCTGTTTTTTCAAAATCATAAGAAGCCAGAAACTCTTCCATGAAGGCAAGATCCAGCGCTTCGCCTTTCACGGCTTTGAAGGTATTGTTGACCAGCGAAATTTTGTTGATCACTTTCTCTCCCAATGCTTCGGGATAAGTGACGATACAGCAACTGGCTTTTGGATCGTTGCACTTGGTCAGGACTTCCGCGCGCAATAAAATATTGGCATTGTCTATTTCTTCGTGTTGATAGGCTTTCTTGTAGGAAGCGGGAAACATCAATACTTCTTTTTCAGGAAGTAAGGTTTGCAAATCGTTCTGAAAAAAATGCGCCTCGTCTTTTTCAGGCAAGATAAAAACCGAAATGCTTTGATCACCTGACAAGGCTGCCGCCACGATAGCATGCGCGCTTCCAGCCAAACCGGTAATTTTCAGTTTACACTCGTTGGTGCGATCCAGTTTGCTTTTGATATCCTTGCAAAAAGAATCGTTTTGGTAAATGGCTAAGATGTCTCTTAATTTCACGCTGATACAAAAATAATAAAATCAACGTTCACTAAATAGTGTATGTAACAAAGAGTTGATTTTACCAGAAAGAAACACTGACTCCCTGACCACCTTTGTAGGTTGCTTTCCAACTTCTGGAACGGATGGCCAGTGTGCAGCTTCGGTTGAAAGGTGGAGGATTATCCGGAGATGGATGTTGAATGTTGAGAAAAAGTGTTTTTTTATCGGCACTCAGGCAAACGCCCGTCGTTTCTGCTCCCGGTGCTGCGACAAGGAAGCGGTACAGACTGTCGACGGTTGGATGAGCGATTCCTGCATCCAGCCACCAGACTTCGTTGGAAGTTGGTGTACCCTCGATCTGATCTTCACAAATGATGAGCCAGGTTCTGCCGTTGCTTCTGAAAGAAGTTAAAGCATCTGGATTGTTGAAATATTTACTCGTGTCTTTTGCTGCTCGCCCTCCAGAGAGTCTTACGACTACCCGATCGGTTTTCAGGTCAAGCGCCAATAAAGCACCATCCGGATAAAATAGCGTGTCGTTAGTTATTTTAGATTGAAGGTGCTTGGCAAAGTGAGTCTTTTGTAAGCCATGTTTGATAAGGCCTAGCGATTGAGTCCCCGTTTCCGTCATGAACAACTGATCTTCTGTTCCTGTCATCCATTCCATGCGGGCAAACAAAGTAGCGCCTTTGCGAATGGCGATGTTGCGTATGATCACGAGAGAATCTAATTCTCCCGGTAAAGCAATCCAGTGATTTGTTTCATTATACTGATCGTAGGCGTAGAGTATGCCTTTGTCAAACGAGTAAGGATGATCGGCTATAAATTTAAAGAGAACTGACGGAGCATTGTCATCTGTCAGGTACATGGATTTGCCGTCTTTGCTGAGCCAAGCCGATTCATGTGAGTAGCGGCCAAGGGCGTACAACTTTTTTGTTGCCTGATGCGTGAACGGATCAACTTCTGTCATCCAACCCATGTTCTCGTTTCGCTTCAATCCATTGACAATACTGGTATCGCGTGTGCCTCTGCCTTTTTTGTATAATTTTTCATTGCTCTCGGGTGGATATTCTTCTGCCGTTAATACGCGTTTTGTTTTAGCGATGTATAAACCACCGCAGTTGTCGTAGGTACCGCCGACGGTATTGAAATCAATGGCGTTAAATTTTCCGGTACGTTTCCAAAGGAAATCTTTTTTCTCCATCGGAAAGATGGTCGCTCCACCGCCATCACCCAGCGTGCTGTTGCTGTCGTTGCATTCGTGCGATACAAAGAGAAAAGCTTTTTTCTTGGAAGATCCTGGAATGAAAGCAATGTAATCGTGGTTACTTTTTGATACACTAAGTTGTCCCTTGTTATTAGAGACGGTATCTGTTTGATCAAATAAATTATAAAATTCAAATTCTTCTGAAAGAACTACACCTTTGTGAGTATTGCTGTAGGGTGCTTCTTTAAAGGGAGCTGAGGTAGGTTGAAAAAGGGTGATCTGTGCTTGTGTCAGAACAGAACAAGCGCCTATGAACAGGGTAATTAGAAAATATTTTTTCATGCGTTGATTTCTACTAAAAACAATTCTGAACTACCACTGTCTGGATCTGCTACAGCCAGTGCTGCCATTGTTCCGTCTTTGTCTTGCTCGTAGATGCAGATGGATTCCCATTTAGAGATCAATTGGTTGCCTTCTTTGTCTAAAACAAGCGTAAGATTTTCTACGGTTATTTTTTTAGACGTATTTTTTTCACGACCTCTTTCCGGAAGTGCATTCAAAGAAAAGGTACCGATGGCGGATCCTAAAATTTCTCCATCGTCGTAGGCATTGTCTGTAGCCTCGCAGGAAGCGGTGATGTAGACGATGTCGTTGAAGTAGCAAGCACCTGAACAAGAAAATTCCAATCCATTTAGTTTTGGAATATCGAGCAAAAAGATTTCAGGGAAAGGAGTACTTTCTGTATGTCCCTGTATGAACTCGATCATTTCTGGCAAAGGATAACGAATCAATTGTTGTCCTGCTCTGTTCACGAAATAGAAATGATGAGCATCTGTGAAAGACGCTTCAATGTTGAGCTCTGGGCTATCGAAGTCCGGGTGACTGGTGATGAGCGAATAAAGACTGTTTAAATCTTTTTCCCAGACGATGTGCTTTTTATTGTAAGAAGTCGGCAGTTTGATCAAATAACCTTTGCCTCGTTGAGGTAATTTTGAACCTGAACCGGCGACAAATAAATGCGGATAACCGTTGATGTCAAAAGACACCATGCTTTCAAAATCTGCTTTTAATGGTTTGGGAATTCTATTGTCTTTTTTTTCAGGAGCCTTAAAAAGTTCTACCTGATGAATCACCCTCAACTCATGATTCAGTCCGTACAAGTATTCGCTGTCGCCACCGATGATGTAGATGATGCCGTTGACGAGCTCAATGCCAGAGCCTGAGGGAATGTTAGCGAGGTGTTCGTGTTTAAGAATATTTAATTTCATTATAGTGGTCAGTCGTCAGTGGACAGTGATCAGTATATTCTTCTTATTAACAGTGAAGCATCTTTTGTTGGCGTCTCGCCAACAAGTTTTGAATAGGAACTTGATTTGAGCAGAGCAGATTGTTGAGACGCCAACAATAACAAGCGGGCTGATCACGGCGTTACTTTTTTCTTAATATTTTAAAATTCGCACTTCCCTCGTCCAGAAAATCTATAAACTCAGGAACATCTTCATTGAAGGCAACAGGATTGGCCAGTACAGTTTCAGTGAATGGATCGAGCAGGATGTAATAAGGTTGTGCGTTGTTCTTGTAGCGTGTCACTTGTATATCGGCATTGATGGCACCGATGGTTTTCTTTTGTTTACCATCGAAGGTAGACGTGATCCATTGATCTTCCGGCAACTTCATGTGATCGTCTACATACAAAGCAACGACTACATAATTTTTCTCCAGACGCATCAGCACTTCCGGATCAGACCAGACGTTGGCTTCCATCTTGCGGCAGTTCACACAACCGTGTCCAGTGAAGTCAATGAACACCGGTAGATTTCTTTCTTTCGCACAGGCAATGGCTTCTTTGTATTCAAAATATCCTTTGAGTCCGTGAGGCAATTTAAATTGATCGCTATACTTAGGAGTTGCATCGCAAAGGTTGCGATCCATGGCACGCTCTGCGCCGGTCATAACGGTTGTGTTACTCAACGTCAGGTTGAAGTCTTGAGTAGTCATCGGAGGTAAGTAACCGGAGATGGCCCTGAGTGGTGCGCCCCATAAGCCTGGCACGAGGTACATGGTAAACGCCAAACTTATACCCGCCAGCAATAAACGGATGACACTTATTTTTTCTACCGGACTGTCGTGTGATAAACGAAGTTTGCCAAGTAAGTAAATTCCTAACAAAGCGAAGATCACGATCCAGATGCACAAGTATACTTCTCTGTCGAGTATGCCCCAATGTTCTACCTGATCGGCAACACTTAAAAATTTAATGGCCAATGCCAATTCGATAAAACCCAATGTTACTTTCACCACGTTTAGCCATCCACCTGACTTAGGTAAGGAAGCCAGCCATTCTGGAAACAAAGCGAACAAAGTAAAAGGAATCGCAAACGCAGAAGAGTAAGCCAGCATGCCTAAGACCGGTTTGATCAATTCTCCGCCTGCGGCTTCTACCAGGATCGTTCCAACAATAGGTCCGGTGCAGGAGAAGGAAACCAACACGATGGTGAACGCCATGAAGAAGACTCCGTAGTAACCGCCTTTGTCCGCTTGTCGGTCGACTTTGTTGACAAAAGATGAAGGCAGTGTAATTTCATACATGCCCAGGAAAGACAAGGCAAAGATGATGAAGATGATGGTGAACAATAAATTCGGAATCCAGTGCGTGCTGATGAAGTTGGCGAAGGCTGGTCCGTTGATGCGTGCAGCGATGACACCGATCAAGGTATAAATAAGTACAATGGAAATGCCGTAGACAAATGCTTTAACGGCCGCTTGCTTTTTATTGCTGCTGGAGTTGGTAAAGAACGTAACGGTCATCGGAACCATAGGAAACACGCAAGGTGTAAGCAATGAGGCAATGCCGGCAATGAAGGCAATGAAGATAAAATAAATCAGGCTTTTGTTTTGACTCGTTCCATCGCCTCTTTCTTTTAAAGTAATCGTGGGTGCTGCGAATTTTTTGATCGCTTGTAAAGTATCGGCATCTGCACTGGCAATAGCAGAATCCACAGGCGGTTTAGAGATGTCTGTATAATTTGATGCTTTGATGTTTTCTGGAACAGTGTTTACCGAAGAAGAGCTGTTGCCTTTGGTGATGACAAAATCTTTGAATTCAAATTCACCGTCACCCACGATGCACTTGCCATCTATTTCTGTACATACCTGGTAAGTATGCGTGCCTTTGATGACGGCATTTTCTCCGATAATTTTTACCGTTTGTTTGAAAAGTGCTTTGTGTTTAAAATAAGTATATGTTCCTCCCCAGATGTCGTCGTATTTCTTTTTGGAACCGACGGCTTTGATCTTGCCCACCAATTTGTAGGCACTGTTGGGTTCGAATTCAAACACGGCAAGATTGGGACCGAGGTTAGGATCAAAGTCAGAAGAGTACATGTACCACTTGTCGTCGATCGTTGCTTCGAAAACCAAATCTATTGTTTGTCCCAGGGCCACTTCTTTTTTGGACAAAGAATAGGTCCAAGTTGCAGGCTTCAAGGGCTTGTCCTGCGCTTCGCCCACACAAGAAAAGAGTGTGCAGAGAAAAAGAACAAAGAGAGAAATACGTTTTGTCATAAGTACAAGCATAACAGTTGTCAGCTATAAATAGTTTATTTTTTCAACTGAACATATTGACGATGAAATTCACAAATCGTTTCTATGCCCATGAAGAAATTAAACAAATGATAATTTTCATTCGGAGAATGGATGGCATCGCTGTGCAAGCCAAAGCCGAGTAGCACGGTGTCTAATCCTAATTCTTTTTTAAACAAACTCACAATCGGAATACTTCCGCCTTCGCGCATCGGTATGGGTCTTTTGTTCCAAACGTTTTCAAACGCTTTCTCTGCTGCTTTGTATCCGTCAGACGTAAGAGAAGTAAGCGCCGGTTCGCCGCCGTGGTGTGGTTTTACGATGACATCGACAGATTTGGGAGCGATGCGTTTGAAATAATCCGTGAAGAGTTGTGTGATTTTTTCTGATGATTGATTCGGTACCAATCGCATAGAGAGTTTAGCGAAGGCTTTGGAAGGCAATACTGTTTTTGCTCCTTCGCCTGTATAGCCGCCCCAGATGCCGTTTACATCGAGGCTTGGACGAATGCTGGTACGCTCCAGTGTGCTGTATCCTTTTTCACCGGCTACTTCTTTCAGGTTCAAAGAAGCTTTGTATTCTTCCAGATCGAAAGGTGCTTCGCTCATGCGCTGACGTTCTTCAGCAGAAGCATCTTCCACATCGTCATAAAATCCTGGGATGGCGATGCGGTTGTTTTCATCTTTCAAGGAAGTAATCATTTGTGCCAATATTTGAATAGGATTGGCCACTGCTCCTCCGTACATGCCCGAATGCAGGTCACGTGAAGGGCCCGTCACTTCTACTTCCAGGTAACTCAATCCTCTTAAGCCAATGGTAATAGAAGGATTTTCATTCGATAAAATTCCAGTATCAGAAACTAAAATGATATCGGCTTTCAATAAAGCTTTTTGATCTTTGAGAAATTTTTCCAGGTTATTGCTGCCTACTTCTTCTTCTCCTTCGATTAAAAATTTAATGTTGCAGGGAAGTTGACCTTCTTTGTTTAAGGTCTCCAATGCTTTGATGTGCATGAACATTTGTCCCTTGTCGTCACAAGCGCCGCGTGCGAAGATCTTTCCGTCTTTGATGACCGGTTCGAAAGGAGGACTGTCCCATAAGTTGATCGGATCAGCAGGTTGTACATCGTAATGTCCGTATACCAACACCGTTGGAAGAGCTGGATCAATCAGCTGCTCGCCGTATACAATGGGATGTCCTGCGGTGGGGTACAACCGGGCTTTTGTGGCTCCTGCTGCCAGTATAAAATCTTTTACTTTTTCTGCTGCGCGAACAACGTCTGCTTTGTATTGATTATCGGCACTCACAGAAGGAATGCGCAGGAGTTCCTTTAACTCTTCTACAAATCGATCTTTATTGGATTCGATGTATGCTTTTACGGACATCTGCTGGTTGATTATTCAGAAAGAAATATACGTTTTTTTTCTGGTAATCCATCCCAGGCCTGAAGTCCTCCTGTGTGGAGTGCCACAATTTTTTTGTCCTTAGGTAACAAGCCTTTAGCGGCCAGATCAAACAAGCCGAAGAGTAACTTGCTGTTATAAATTGGATCCAGTAAAACACCTTGTTCTTTTTTAAACTGTTGAACAAAGGCGATTAATTCATCCGGTGTTTTTGCATAACCGCCGAAGTGATAATCCAGCAAAATTTTCCAAGGTCTATTGGTCGAAGTAGAAAGCAATTGTTGAATGTCTTGCATTAAAAAATCAGCCCCTTTCAACGTAGCAAATCCCCAGGCTTCCTGATGAGGCTTTAATCCTGTGATGAGTCCCGTCATGGTAGCGCCCGTCCCGCAGGCGGTGGCGACGATGTCGGTATCATTCGGTAACAAGTCGATCAATTCAGCAACACCTTGTACCGCAAATGAATTGCTGCCTCCTTCGGGAATTAAAAATCCTTTGGGTACCTGATGTTTTTCCAGCCATGCGTTCATAAAAGCGGCGTCTGTTTTCTTTCGATACTCCTCACGCGAAAGATAGAAAAACTGCATGCCTTTATTGACGCAATGTTGCAGTGTATCGTTCAATGGTTCATGTGCTTCTCCTCTTACGATTCCTATACTTTTAAATCCAACATGATGAGCGGCTTCTGCCGTGGCGTATAAGTGATTGGAATACGCACCACCGAAAGTAATCAGTGTATCTAACCCTAGTCGTTGTGCTTCTAATAGGTTGTATTTTAGTTTGAACCATTTATTGCCGGATGCCGGATAAGGGAGCAGGTCGAGACGGGCGAGGTATAGATGTTCTGTAAACGGATTGTGAATGCGAGTCGTTTGGATGGATGGAAGGTAGGAGCTTTCGAGTAGCATTTTGTAAATACACTTTGCTTCATGCAAGATAATAAGATTATCGTTAGGCTGATTGTCTTGCCCCTAAATCCCCTGAAGCGGACTTAAGAGAAGTGTGAGTATAGAGCGCGAGTATAGAGAAATCATACTCCATACTCGCGCTCTATACTCTTTACTCCAACGTCCCCTTCAGGGGATTTAGGGGCAAGACAGATGAGAATAAAAACGAAAGAAATATTCCGCTCACTACCCACTGATCACTGTCCACTATTTTTTCCCTATATTGCACCACGAAATAAACAACATGAGTACCTCCGAGGACATAGCGGATTTTGGCGAAGATGAAATCGAACTGTTTGAACACCATCGCATAGAGGTAGACAAAGGGCAGAGCATGATCCGCATCGATAAGTTTTTGATGGACCGGATACCCAATGCTACGCGCAATAAATTGCAAAATGCCATTCATGCGGAAACTTTGAAAGTCAATGGACACGCGGTAAAACCGAGTTATAAAGTCAAGCCTCATGATGTCATCGTGGTTTCTTTGCCACATCCTCCAAGAGAAGATGTAGTCGTTCCAGAAAACATTCCGCTGAATATCATTTACGAAGACGAGGAATTACTCATCGTCAACAAGCCTGCCGGTATGGTCGTACATCCTGCGCATGGCAACTGGACGGGAACATTAGTCAATGCGCTTTCTTATCATTTAAATCATCTACCTTCTACTAACGGAGAAATTCGTCCGGGTTTGGTACACCGCATCGACAAAGACACATCGGGTTTGTTGGTGATTGGGAAAACAGAATACGCGATGAGTTTTCTGGGCAAGCAATTTTTTGATCACAGTATAGAGCGTACGTATTATGCCTTGGCCTGGGGTATACCAAATCCTGAACAAGGCACAGTGAACGCGCCGATCGCACGCAGCCAGAGGGACCGTAAGATTATGGCCGTGTATGATGACGAAGAACAAGCCAAACGTGCGGTGACACATTATAAAGTATTGAAAGACCTGCAATATGTTTCTTTGATTCAATGCAATTTAGAAACAGGTCGCACGCATCAAATACGCGTGCACATGAAACACATCGGACATCCTTTGTTCAATGATGCTACTTATGGAGGAGATCGGGTGGTGAAAGGAACGGTGTTTTCTAAGTACAAACAATTTGTAGACAATTGTTTTGAGATCATCCCACGCCAAGCGCTGCATGCGAAGTCTATAGGCTTCATACATCCGACGACTAAAAAATTCATGCAGTTTGATTCGGAGTTGCCGGAAGATTTTCAGAAAGCCTTAGAGAAATGGGAAGGATATGCAAACAGCAGTAAGTCATAGGTAAGAGGATGATCACCTATAGATTATTTTTACGTTTAGCGAGAAGAAAACAATTTGCTCAACACCGTTTTTCTTTTACCAAGAAAGTATTCCTCGATGCATACTGTTGCCAACATGGCCATGAGGAAACTCACCACAAGGTATAACAAAACACCTGTGAAGGTATTGCCAAAATGTTCAGTAAAAAAGATGGCGAAAACGGGATGCCATAAATACCAGTTGTAGCTGTAATAAGCAATAAAGCGTAAGACTTTCCAACGGCTGAAATCAACATGGTAAGCTCCCATTAGCATCAAGAAAAAAGCGAAAGGTAAGATGGAATGAAAATAGATATGAAAGTATAACGTTCGATCAAAACGAATAGCAAAATAAACAGCAGCAATAAAAATAAGGGAACCTGAAACAAAGGCGATCGCTGAAAACTTTTTATTTTTAATCTTTTCTCCCGCATAGGTCAGCAGCAAATTTAACAGAACTCCCCAGGCTAAAGCATCGATCCTGTTGTGAGTACCTGCATACGTATCTTTTCCGTTAGTCAAATAGTAAGAACAAAATTTAAAAGCAATGCCGGCAAGAATGGTTAGAATAACAAAAATGAATAATGCTTTTACCTGGTGATTGCCTTTGAAAAACCATTGTACAGTTAAGAATAAAAGAGGCAATAAGATGTAGAAGTGTTCCTCTACGCACAGCGACCAGACGTGGTCAAAGCTCCAGTGGTAAGGTGCTCCGGTATAATTCTGGTAAAAAAGAAGATACCGTTTTAAATCATAAAATGGTATAACCTGATCTGGATGATTGTCATGATATAAGAGATAAACCAAGATGCTTCCAAAAAGGAAAAACGCGTAATACGAAGGCCAGATTTTAAATCCTCTTTGGAGAAAAAAACGAAAGAAACTAATGTTTTTGTTTTGTGTAAATTCTTTGGTTAACAGGCCTCCTACCAGCAACCCTGATATGACAAAAAAAAGATCTACCCCCGAACTTCCTAAGGGTAACAGTTCGTTGTAGTGAAACAATACAACAGCCACAATAGCAATGCCTCTAAAAATATCCACGCTGGATATGCGATCGGGATTATGAAGGGTTTCCACAACTCTTAGTGTCATTTAACTTATTTTAAACGTACAAACTATTTTTTCTTAGCTTCCTCCCAATACGCATTCATCTCCTCCAATGTCATGTCGTGCAATAATTTCCCCGCTGCTTTGGCTTGTTCTTCCAGGTAGGTAAAACGTTTGATGAATTTTTTATTTGTACGCTCCAATGCATCCTCTGGATTGATGTCGATGAAACGGGAATAGTTGATGATGGAAAAAAAGATATCACCAAGTTCATCTTCCATTTTTTCCTTATTGACTTCTGGAGCTTTGGCTTCCTGTTCAAACTCTTCCAATTCTTCTTTCACTTTATCCCACACCTGGTCTTTGTTGTCCCAGTCAAACCCTGCGCCCCTGGCTTTCTCCTGGATACGTATGGCTTTCACCATGGCAGGCAGAGATTTGGGTACTCCGGAAAGAATGGTTTTGTTCCCGCCTTTTTCTGTTTGTTTGATTTGCTCCCAGTTTCTTTTTACGGCTTCTTCATCTTCTGCTTTTACATCGCCATAAATGTGTGGATGCCGGCGGATTAATTTTTCACACAAACTATCCATTACATCTTTGATGGTAAACGCGTTTGTTTCAGAAGCGATTTTACTGTAGAAGACGAGGTGTAAAAAAATATCCCCGATTTCTTTTTTTATTTCCTCCATGTTTTTTTCCACAATGGCATCGGAAAGTTCAAAAGTCTCTTCAATCGTTAAATAACGCAGACTGTCTATGGTTTGCTTTTTATCCCATGGACATTGCTCTCGCAACTCGTCCATTATTTTCAGGACCTTAGCAAAAGATTGCAGCGTTTCGTCAGTGGTTGAGTTGCTCATGCGATAATAATTTTCTATTCGTATTGGGAATCTTATAAAATCGTTAAATTTGAATGTCCAACTTACAAAGAATTTTCAGTTGTGTTGGACAGAGGACTAAAATAAAAAACAGTGACACTTATTCAATCTATTTCAGGCATTCGGGGAACCATAGGCGGTACAGTAGGTGACAACCTTACGCCTCAGGATGTAGTAAAATTCGCATCGGCTTTTGGCATGTGGATCTTAGAAAAAAACGAATCACCAAAAATAGTGATCGGCAGAGATGCCAGACCATCGGGTGAACTGGTTACTCAATTGGTTTCTTCTACGTTACGCAGTCTGGGTATACATGTCATTGACCTTGGTCTATCGACAACACCAACGGTAGAATATACCGTGAAGCACGAAGAAGCTGCAGGAGGTATTGTCATTACAGCCAGCCACAATCCAGGGAACTGGAATGCATTGAAATTGCTGAACGAACAAGGAGAAGTATTGACAGAGAAGCAAGGCAATCAAATCAACAAATACACGAAGCCTGCTAAAGTACGTTACGCAGAGTATAAAAAAATAGGTACCTATACGCACGATACAAATGCCCTACAACAGCACATTGATGCCATCTTGGCGCTGCCTCTTGTAGACAAGGAAGCCATTGCCAAACGCAATTTCAAAGTGGTTGTTGATGCGGTAAATTCTTCCGGAGGCTTTGCCGTGCCACAGTTACTGGAAGCATTGGGCGTGACGCAAATCACAAAATTGTTTTGCGAACCCAATGGTAATTTCCCTCACAACCCAGAACCGCTCGCAGAAAACCTAACATTTATTTCTTCTGAAATGGAACGCGGTCATTTCGATCTGGGCATCGTTGTTGATCCGGATGTAGATCGTTTATGTTTCATCAAAGAAGACGGCGGCATGTTCGGTGAAGAATATACATTGGTAGCGGTGGCGGATTATATTTTGAAACACACACCAGGCAATACGGTTTCTAATCTTTCTTCTACCCGTGCTCTTCGCGACATCACAGAAAAAGCCGGACAAAAATATTTAGCATCACCAGTGGGCGAAGCACACGTGGTGGCTGCCATGAAAAAAACAAAAGCTGTCATTGGTGGCGAAGGCAATGGCGGTATCATTTATCCGGAGTTACATTACGGTCGTGATGCCTTAGTTGGTATCGCGTTGTTTCTGACACATCTTGCCAATTACGGCAAGCCGGTATCCATGCTGCGTGGCACGTATCCAAACTATCAGATTTCTAAGAATAAAATTGAGTTGACGGAAGACATAGATGCAGATGCGGTGATCCACGAACTCATCAAGCGTTATGCTCAGCATCCTGTCAATACAGAAGACGGTGTGAAGATTGAGTTTGACGACGAGTGGGTGCAGTTGCGCAAGTCGAATACAGAACCGATCATTCGTATCTACTCCGAATCGTCTTCTATGGCCACCGCCGATCACCTGGCGAAAAAAATCATGGGCGATATCCGCGAAATCTTAGAAACCAATAATGCCAATCTACCTCGATAACGCGGCCAGTGCGCCCATGGACGAGCGTGTGCTCGAAGCCATGATGCCTTATTTTACCAATAAGTTTGGCAATCCTTCTTCCATTCATAATTATGGAAGAGAGACACGCGCTGCGATTGAGAAAGCGAGAAAAACCATTGCAGAAATTTTAAATACGTCTCCTTCTGAAATTTTTTTTACTTCAGGTGGAACAGAAGCTGACAACATGGCGATCTTCAGTTGTATCCATACGTATGAACTGAGTCATGTCATTACTTCTCCTTTAGAACACCATGCCGTGTTGCATACGGTAGAAGAATTGCAGGAAGATTACCTTGAGTTCGAACTCAGCAAAGTAGAAGTGGACGCGCAGGGAGTATTGAACATGGACTATCTGGAAGCTCTGCTAGTCAATAATCCTGTTTCATTAGTCAGCCTGATGCACGGCAACAACGAGATCGGTAACCTCAACGACATCGAGCGCATTGCAGCTTTGTGCAAAGAGAACGAAGCATATTTTCATTCCGACACCGTGCAGACGATGGGACACTATCGGTTTGATTTGCAAAAATTACCACTGGATTATCTTTCTGCCTCTGCACATAAATTTCATGGGCCCAAAGGTGCAGGCTTCTTATATGTCAATGCAGAAGCGGCGCTGAAACCCATGTTGTATGGCGGTCCACAGGAACGCAATATGCGAGGCGGTACAGAAAATGTTCCGGGTATTGTCGGTATGGCCAAAGCATTGGAATTAGCCTACGCTGATCTCGGACACGACAAGGCACATATATTAGGATTGAAAGATCGCCTGATCAATCAATTGACGTCACGCATTCCCAACATCACGTTCAACGGGCTTTCCGGAGATCTCGATAAAAGTTTGTATACGGTATTGAACATCAACTTACCTCCAGGTGAAGAATACGAAATGTTATTGTTCAGCCTGGACATAGAAGGTATCGCGGCATCCGCAGGCAGTGCCTGTACGAGTGGCACACAAATCGGATCACATGTATTGGAAGCCATCGGTGCCAATCCCGATTCAGGTTACCTGCGTTTTTCTTTCAGTCGGATGAACACGGTACAGGAAATTGATAAGGCGGTAGATGTGTTGGAAAAAGTATTGAAGCAGTAATCGTTTAATTTTTTTAGAAGAGAGTAGACTTATAAATCAAGTAGACGTTTTTAATAGGTAGATTCTATGTTGGGCGTGTCCCTGCGGGTCGGGCTATCCACTTCATCCCGAAGCCTCGGGACGCTCGGAACGTACTTGCAAGCATAACTTAACCTTAGGATCGCTCCGGGCTTTCCGTTCCTATCCCTCACGCAAAAAAATTAATCTTTGATTACTTTAATAGTTTGACTACTGTCTTTGAAAAAAATCAGTAGCGAATACAAACCTTTAGACAAGCCTGTTGTATTTAGATAAATCAAATCACCATTTTGCTCTAGTGCCACGTTAATGAGTTCTCCCAGCGTATTGATGAAATAGGTGGAAGTAATGTTTTCTTTTTGATCGATACTCAACTCTAAGTATAATTTATCCTGACAAGGATTTGGATAAACGGTTGCGGTAACCTTAGTCGCTGCAGGATATACTTTTCTAATCCCCAGATTTACTGCATGCCCGTTCAGATCCGTCTGCCAAAGCCCGTAGTAGAGCAGTTCATAGGAGCCCTGTACTTCATCGGCATAAGTATAGCGCGTTAATGCATGACTGTTGGATTGTCCGTTCACTTTGGTGACAGGAGTAAAATGAATGCCGTCTGTACTTTTTTCTAACGTGAAATAATCGTTATTGAATTCACTCGCTGTTGACCAATTCATTTGCACGCTGTAAGCACCGATGGCTTTTGCTGTGAAAGACAAAAGTTCTACTGGTAGCGCACAACTCGACGAACTTGTACTTTGTGGAATAGCAAGACTGCTGAGTACAGCGCCATTGCTTCCGTTTACAGCGCCCCATGCTGTGCCTGAGCCGTTGCCTCCACCGGAACCGGAGATGCCGGAAGAACCGCCATTTACATTTGCACTGGGTGAAAGAGCGGCCGGTGATGCACTAAGCCAAACCAAACCACCGCCACCGCCACCACCTGGCCCAAAGTCGTAAGTCGTATAGCCTGTATTTCCTCCTTTGCCACCGAAAGCTTCTATGGGTGTTGCTGAAGAGTAACTTGCTATATCCAATAATATAGTTCCTCCAGAGCCGCCACCACTGTTGCCGTCTCCGTTATCGCCGCCTACTGAAGTATAGTAAGTAGCTACTGAACCACCGTTTGATCTGATGGTATAGCCATTGGCATTTAGTGCTGCAGCTCTGATGATAACAATACCGCCACCATTACCGGCATCAAAGGATAGAGAATTATTTTGATGTCCACCACCACCACCGCCGCCTAAAAATATTTTGTTTATGGCCGTTGTATAATAAGTACTGCTTAAGCCTATGGCACCGTATCCATAAGGATCAGGAGCGGCTCCGCATCCTGTATTTTTCTTGTCTCCGCCTCGTCCTCCTGCACCGTAGTTCCCACCACCACCACCACCGGTATTGTGAGAGTTCCCACCACCGCCGCCATTGGCTTGTTTCCCTCTGCCAGATTCTTTTCCAGTAATGTATGCAGCGATTCCTTCTCCTTTTTGTCCGGCATTTATATTAGGATAAGAATACGTATAAGTCCCGTTAGCACTGGTAAAGCAATCTCCTCCTGCTGTACTTTTGTCACCGCCTCTAAATCCTTGTTCGCTGACGTTGATGTTTGCATTCATCGTAACTGTTGAAGAGGATTCAAACACGACCACGCCACCGGTATTCCCGTCCCAGGCTTGCGCACTGAGTTCACCGTCTATGCTCACAGCATCGTATTGAGGTACATTGATCATTTGCACCGCACCGCTAGGCGTATAAGTGCGTAATAACGTTTTAGTCAAGTAGACCGCGTTGCCCACAAAGTGATCGATGATGGCAAATTCATAATTGCCTGCATCGCCCATGGCAGTGATGTTTCCGAAGTTTACCGTGTTCGTCTGATCGATGGTTGCTCCCTGCATTTGGATGAGCAGGACTTTGTCGCCCGCTGCGAAGCCTGTCACAGAAGCTGCGGTGATGGAGTTGCAGAGATAATCTACGTTGGTGATTTTAGTGTAGGTATTGATGACACCCGACAGTTGAGACATAGCCGATTGGATACCCGTCAAGGACAGGCATAAAAATAAAATCGCTGTGACGTTCCGTTGCATGGTATGACAGTCTCGTATTTGTCAATAAGAATACAATCTGATCTGTATGTTCTTACATACGTTTCAGGGTAATATGGTAACTTTTTGACAAACAATATTTTATGAGAAGACAGGACAAGATTGAAAAATGGTATTTTTCAATCCATCAAGCAGAAAAACCGCTTATAAGTACTCTTTGATTTGTACTCTGGATGCTGCGAGCGCCGGTCTGATGGACGCTAAAAAAGTAATGAGTACTACCGCTAAAAATGTAATCGATACATCACTCCATTTTAATCTTACCGGGTAAGCATCTACTAAGGATGTTTCTGTTCCAATGGTAACCAGTCCGTAGGCCTGTTGCAGGTAGCAAAGCAGAATACCCAGTGATATGCCAATGAACGCACCGGTGAAAGAAATGAAGGCGCCCTCTGCGAGGAAAACGTTACGGATGAACGTGCGGGTAGAACCGAAAGAAAATAACACCGCAATGTTGTTTCGTTTTTGTATCACCAGCATAGACAGGCAAAAGAAAATACCCACAGAAGAAATAGCCAACACAAAAGTCAGCATGAGGTTCACGATGATCTTTTCAATGTGCATGGCACGGATCAGGCTCTCATGTTGTTGTTCGCTGTTCAGTATGTTGAAGTCGACACCCAATGTTTCCGCAAGCTGTGCTTTGATCTCTTCGATGTCGTATCCTTCCTTTACTTTTATTTCCAGGTAGGAACGCTGATTGCTATAGTTCATCAGGCTTTGAGTGATAGCAAGAGGTACAATCACATAATGATCGTCGTATTGTTTTTCAATGGCAAAGACGCCGCCGGGTTGTACGTTCACTACGTTGAAAGCATTGGAAGATCCTAGGTTCTGAAGTTTTGCTTTATTGGGATAATAAAAAGTAAGAGGTGTAAAAGGATTTTTAACATTGACGGATAACTTGGAAGCTACACCACGTCCGAGTAAGGCATACTTTTTTTCACCTTCTTTCAATTTGAAACCACCTTCTACTACAAAGGTATCGATGCGTCCTTGCTGAACGAAGTTGTCGGAAACGCCTTTGATTTTTACGACGTCACTTTGGTTGGCATACATCACTACACAGTTGTCTTCGATCACGTCTGTGATGCAGGCTACACCTGGCGTATGGGAGATCTTGTGGTATAGCTGTTGGGTATATAGAAATGTTTTACCCTTCACTGGTTGAACTTTGATTTGAGGATCGAAAGAGTTGAACAACGAACGGATCAGATCGTCCATGCCATTGAAGAAGGCCATGCCTACCACCAGTGCCATTGTCACTACTGCCACTACACTGATAGAAAGCAATGAAATGACATGAATCATGTTCAATTTTCCCGAAGGAACAAAATACTTTCCGGCAATGAGAAGGATGGCTTTCATTCGTCGTCGTCTTTGTCGCTGTCTTCTGCGGGCGCAGGAGGAATGTCCAATTTAGAAATGAGGTTGTTGATGTGTATGGCATAATCAACACCATCGTCCAATAAAAAAATCAACTCAGGAATGATGCGTATTTGTTTTCTTAATTTATCACCGAGTAGTTTGCGAACTACTTTCGTATTGACTTTTATTTTTTGAAGCTCTGCTTTTTTGTCGCTGGTGTCCAGAAAACTTAAATATATTTTTGCCACCGAAAGATCAGGACTCATGCGCACGGTGTTTACACTCACGTAAGTGTTACCAAACAAGCTCTTTGTGTCTTTTAAAAAGAGTTCAGCCAACTCTTTTTGAATCATGCGGCTAAACTTTTGCTGTCTGGTACTTTCCATTGTAAAACTTTGTTTCTTTTTTTATCAAACTTACCGTATTTTGAGGAGAGTTTCCATAAAAATCTAAATAAACTAGGCATTGGTAAATTTATTCAAATTATTTGATCTGCCCCGCGTAATCCTGTTATTGCTACTTACCATAGCTTACGCTGTATTTAGTGACATTGCCGTATTTCCGATGACATCATACGAGTTGATGAACATCGTAACAAGCGAACACCTCACCGGAGGAAATACGATGTACAAAGATGTTTTTCACTGGACGGAACCTCTTACCGTAGGTGTGCAATATTTCTTCTTTCAATTGTTTGGACGTGATGTCTTGTACTACCGCATTGTCGCATTGATCCTTGTGTTTTTCCAGGCATTGCTTTGGAATCAGACGTTGAATGAAAAAGGATGTTACGATCAGCGCTCTTCGTTGCCGGCTTTAATCTACCTCAGTTTTTGTTTGTTGTTTCCTGACATGGTCAGTTTGAGTGCGGTGGTATTGGGCAATACATTTTTGTTGCTCACGATTTACTTCATGATTTCTTATATCAAAGAGACAGAGCATCAACAGCCGTTGTTTTGGATTGGTTGGAACGCCAGTATTGCCTTCTTGTTTTATGCGCCCTACATCTTGCTGCTGCCGGGCGTATTGCTGGTGCTCGCTTTGTACAGTCCGATTGATGCAAGAAAATTTGTTACGATTGTGTATGCGTTTATATTACCGTCCATCCTGGTGTGGGTATATTATTTCTGGAACGATGCATCGGTATTTTACACGCAGTTTTTTCTGCAGCGTGTATTTAGTTTTCAGGCCAATCACTTCCTCTCCTTTCAGCATCTGCTATGGATTGTAGCGATTCCTTTATTTTGGTTGCTGATCGGTTTCATTGCCATTGCACGCGCTTCGTCGTTTGTTAATTTTCAATACAGAGTGATTCAGTCGCTGTTCTTATTATTCTTCTTTGCACTCCTTGGATTTTTATTGGTGAAAGAACGATCTGTATTTACCATCTGGCAAATTGTACCTTACGTTTCTGCTATCGCTTCTTATTTCCTGTTGTTGCAAAAGCGCAGGTGGTTTGCTGACTTCGTACTGCTATTGACTTTTGGTGCGTTGTTTTTTATTCGTTTTGAATTGAAAAAAGAAGTGGCGCAAGACACGTCTGGCAAGGAAAGCCGGTTGAGTGTGAAGTTTAATGAAAGCGAATGGAAACCATTCAAGCATGTTCATTCGGTGCTGGTGCTCGACAATAACATTTCTGCTTACAGCAGGTATCGTTTGTCTACACCATTTTTGAATTGGAATTTATCGGAAAGTTATTTCCAGGATATGGACGGTTACGAGGCGGTTTCTTTGCTGGGTCGCTACTTCACCAAAGAACAACCCGATGTCATCGTTGATCCAAATGGTGTGTTGCCGAAGACATTCTACCGTTTGCCTTTGCTGGCCAACAAATACATGGAAACTAAAAAAGGATTTTATGTATTGAAGAGAACAATGAATGCGCGTTAGTCGCAGCGTATTTTATTGACTCTGTTCTGGTGTCTTCCTCCTTCAAAGGGTTCCGTAATAAATACTTCTACCGCTTTCCAGGCGTCTTCTATGCTCATGAAACGTGCAGGCAAACAAATAACATTGGCATCGTTGTGTTGACGCGCCAGTTTAGCAATCTCCACACTCCAACACAGCGCCGCACGTACTTTTTGATGTTTGTTAGCCGTCATGGCTACACCGTTTCCGCTGCCACAAATTAAAATACCAAACGTGTTTTCACCATTAGAAACAGACGTTGCCAAAGGATGCACATGATCCGGATAGTCTACGGAAGCGGTTTCAAAAGGACCGAAATCTTTCACCAGATAGCCCAATGCAATGAGCTTTTCAGAGATGTACGCTTTGTATTCAACGCCGGCATGATCGCCGCCTATGGCTATGTGTAACATGGTAGGTGGTTTTAAAATTCTTCTTCTTTCTTTTTAGTGTTTTGCACGTAAGCAGAAATGAAAATACTTATTTCATATAAGAATACGAGCGGGATGCCAATCAGCAATTGACTCAACATATCCGGTGAAGGCGTGATGACCGCTGAAATGAATAGAATGACCACAATGGCGTGACGACGGTAATGACGCATGAACTTCGGTGTCATCATATCCATTTTGGAAAGGATATAAATCAATACCGGTAACTCAAACATTAATCCACAACCCAATACCATGAAGCATACCATGGAGATATAAGACGTGATGTCAAATTGGTTGACGATGCTCGGATCGATTTGGTAATTGGCAAGAAATTGTATCGTAATCGGAAGTACCATGTAATAACCAAACACAATGCCCAGAAAGAACAGGAACGATACGGCCAGTACGGCGTTCATGCTGTTCTTTTGTTCGTTGATTTTTAATCCAGGTTTTACAAAGCGCCAGATCTCCCAGAAGATATAAGGAAAGGAAATGACAAAGCCTACAATGAAGGCTGCCGTGATGTGCATGGAAAACTGTCCCGTCATGGTGCGGCTTTGCAACGTGAAGTTGGGTTCTCCTACACAATAAGCGAAGTGCTTGCACAACATTTGGAAAGTCCAGAAGTCAGGTCTGGAAGGTGCAAACAATACATCATGAAAAATCCAGTCCATGTATATGAAAGCAACCACGGTCACGATCACCAAGGCAATCACGGCACGAATCACATGCCACCTCAATTCCTCGAGGTGGTCTACGAATGACATTTCTGAATTGAACAATGTGGGTTATTTATATAATGGAAATGCTTCCATCCATGAATTGACTTTTTTCTTCACGTCCTGGATTTTAGACGCATTGTCTTTGTTCATCAATACCACATCGATCAGGTCCACCGTTTTTTCCATGTCGGTTTCTTTCAAGCCACGTGTGGTGATGGCTGCCGTACCTACGCGCATACCCGAAGTAACAAATGCAGATTTGGTATCAAACGGAACTTTGTTTTTGTTGATGGTGATGTCCGCCTGGATCAACGTGTTTTCCGCTTCTTTACCGGTGATGTTTTTAGACGTCAGGTCAATCAACATCAAGTGATTGTCCGTACCACCGGATATAATCGTGTAACCCCTGTCAGTAAAGGCCTTCGCCATAGCTTGTGCATTTACTTTCACTTGTTTGGCATAGTCCAAATACGGATCGCTAAGGGCTTCCAGGAAGGACACTGCTTTTGCAGCAATCACGTGTTCCAACGGTCCGCCTTGTGTACCAGGGAATACCGCAGAGTCCAGCAAGGCAGACATCATGCGAATTTCACCTTTAGGATTTTTGAATCCGTAAGGGTTTTCAAAATCCTGACCCAATAAGATCAAACCACCGCGTGGTCCGCGAAGAGTCTTGTGTGTAGTGGTGGTTACAATGTGGCAATGCGTCATCGGATTGTTCAACAAACCTTTTGCAATCAAACCTGCAGGGTGAGAGATATCAGCCAATAACAAAGCACCCACCTGATCTGCAATCTTACGGAAGCGAGCATAGTCCCAGTCTCTGGAGTAAGCAGAAGCCCCGCAGATGATCAACTTTGGTTTTTCTTTGGCAGCAACGGCTTCGACTTTGTTCATGTCGATGGTACCTGTTTCCTGCTCTACGCCGTAGAACGTTGCTCTATAATATTTACCGGAAAGGTTTACTTCTGAACCGTGTGAAAGATGACCACCGTGTGCCAGGTCAAAACCTAAAATGGTATCACCAGGATTCAACAAAGCCAGCATCACTGCTGCGTTTGCCTGTGCACCAGAGTGGGGTTGCACGTTTGCCCAGGCTGCACCAAACAATTGTTTCGCACGGTCAATTGCCAATTGCTCTCCCTGATCTACTACTTCACATCCACCATAATAACGTTTGCCTGGAAGCCCTTCAGCATATTTGTTCGTGAATACACTGCCCATCGCTTCCATCACCTGAGGAGAAGTGAAGTTTTCTGATGCAATTAATTCAATTCCTTCTTCCTGACGTTTTCCTTCTTTTTTGATCAGATCAAAAATGGCTTCGTCTCTTTTGAATGCTGAGAATGCTGAAGATGACATAGTTTTTTATTTAAGAGATAGGTGAAATGTGTTTGATTCGGTGTGCTTTTAGGGACGTAAAATTAATCAAATCCCCACGCTTTGAAAACATTGTTTACAACTGTATACCCTTATCTCGAAGTGGAGTGCTTTTTTTATTGGAACAGATGCTGGTGAAATGTTGTAAAAAGTTGTATATTAAATAGATACTTGTCTTTCAGTGTAAAGGTGCTTACATCTAATGCTTGTAAAGTATTCAAGAAGCGCACCTTTCCAATGAAAGAATTTCTTTAAAAAATGCAGGAATCCTTAATTTAATGTGAAATTGAAGCGAGGAAAGGATGCTTCCGAAAATTATTGTCATGAAAAGAAACACACTCAACAGGCTCTCTATTTCCTTACTCTTCTTTCTTTTGTTTCTTCTTACTGCGGCTTGTAAAAAGGAATTGGAAAAACCACAGTGGGACACGAACATCCTGGCGCCTTTTGCTTATACCGAGTTAGGTATAAACAACATTGTGAAAGCAGGTACTTCGCAAACCAATGCAGACCACAGTGTGGACCTGTTCATACGCGACACACTCTATACCTTGCAGATGGACTCGCTGGTGAGCATCGTAACACCAACCTTCGATATCAACCGTACACTCGATTCCATCAAGTTTGACACCGCACCCATTGTCACGAAGATCACGTTGGGTCAGATTGCACGCCAGATGCAGCAAAACCCATCAACATCTGCCATGGGTACTTTTATTCTATCCAACCAGGGTAACACCGCTCCTTTTGTTCCGGCTATTACCGGTATTACCGGTGGTCCTATTCCCATCAATATCAGCGATATTTTACAGACAGCAGAAATTAAGACAGGATTCCTGGACATCACGATTAGCAATGGATTACCATTGGACATTACGCATGCACAATTCCAAATCTCCAACACGAATCCTCCCTCTGCCGTCATCGCACAACCGGTCATGAACAACATTGCAAAAGGTACTTCACAAACCATCTCCGAAGATATTTCCGGTAAGCACGTAGAAGGCAGGTTAGACGCCAATATCCTGGATATGGACTTTGCAGGAGGTTTCGGTGTGAAGATCGATACCAACAATGCGGTGACGATTACATTGAAAGTAAGAAACGTAACGGTGAGTTCCGCCACCGCTATTTTCCCGGCGCAGAATGTCATCAACGATGCCTCTGTGAATTACTTACTGGATATGGGTACTGTGAAGTTGAAGCAAATAAAAATCAATTCAGGTACGGTGAAGATCGAAGTGGGATCTTCTCTGCCGGATAGTCTTTTCTTTAGCTATTCTATTCCTGGTGCAGTAAAAGATGGTGTTCCCTTTGCCGTAGAAACAGCGGTGCCTCCGCAATCAGGCGGTAGCGTGGTCTTCACATATGACATGTCCGGCTATGTCATGAGTCTGCGCGGTGATCCGGCTGTCAATACTGATTACAATGGGATCTACAATACATTGGTTGGAAGAATAAAATATACCGGTCAAATAGTTTCTTTGGCATTGACTGATTTTGTACATGTAAAGATTAGCCTTGATGCCGTCAAACCGTCTTATGTCAACGGTTACCTGGGTGATACATCCATTAATGTTTCTGGTACCATACCGCTGAAGGTCTTCAATCATGTAACAGGAGGAACCTTGCAATTCGATAATGCGGATGTTGCTGTTGTGGTAGACAATAGTTTTGGTGTGCCCGGAAGTGCTACGATCAATAATGTTACGGCACACAACGGCTCGAATACTGTTTCTGCCTCTTCGGGCACAGTGGCGTTGGGTAAAGGCATTGACGGTAATCCTCCGACTGTTACATCCACTAGCGTAACGGTTACTAACGCTACAAGTCTTGTCAACATAATGCCAAAGACTGTTGATTACAACGGGACGCTGCAAGTCAATCCGGGCGGTGTGTTTGACGACAATCAATTTGCTTATGCGGCTTATCCGGTAAAGGCTTACCTGGAATTTAAGATGCCTCTTGCTCTCGCTGCCAATCAACTACAATTGACAGATACCATTGCTGTTTCTTCCGCGCCGCAATTGAACAATGCGTTGAAAAAAGGAAAACTGAATTTGATTGTTGACAATGGATTTCCTTTTGAAGCAAAAGTGCTGGCGTATTTTCTCGATGCGAACGGACAAATGCTAGACTCTTTGGTGACCAGGTCATTCGTGGCAAGCGCACCCAAAGGAGGAGATGGTAAAGTGACTGCGTCAAAGCGAAGCATTTTGGTTTACAATCTTTCATCCGGTACCATCGGCAATATACAACAAGCAAAATCCGTTATTTTCAAAGCAGTCTTCGATACCGGTGGCACATCTTCCAAGATATACAGCGATTATAGAATCAAGTTTAAATTAGCCGGAGATGTACAATACACCGTCAACGCGCAATAGAGGCAACATGAAGAACAGTATTATTTTCGCAGGCTTACTTTGGCTTTCTTTTTTTTCAACAGCAACTTTTGCGCAAACGTACAGCGATGATTTGTATTGGACGATCTCCAAACTCCGTGGTGATTCTATCCGCATCGGTTTTCTGGATAAAGGTTCTGTGCAATTGAAAGGAATGTACAACTACAATTCCAATTCTGTTACCAATGACTTCTTCAGTAAGTTGGTTTATAAAAGTGCTTACATTTCCGAAGACGATAAGCAACCTACACTCGATCGTTTGAAAGCTCACAACCGCTTAGGTGTGGGCTTATCAGCTTCTTTGCATGGCACTTTCCGTTCTAAGAAAGACACGACCGTTTTATTCGATGCAGGATTGGCTTACCGTGATTTTACTTATGCCTATTTTACGAAAGATGTTTTCAAATTAGCCTTCCAGGGTAATGCACAATACGAAGGTCAGAATGCCAAGGTTGGTCCTTCTTCTTTGAAAGAGTGGAACTATGCCTCGCTTTTTTTTGGCGTACAAAAAGTGGTATGCAAGGAACTTATTGTAGGTGCACGAGTGTCTTTGATAAAAGCGGGCTTCTATAGAGAAACAAGCATGGGTGCTGGGAACTTATATACGGATTCGGCTGGGGCTTATGTAGAGTTATCAGCACCGTTCCATTGGTACAATCAGCAAAGACCCGCCAATCCTTTTGCGGCCAATAACGGCTGGGGAGCTGGTGTGGACTTGTATGCACAACGTTATTTTAAAAAATCTATTCTCTCTGTTGAAGTGAAAGATTTAGGCGCTGTCAATTGGAGAAACATGGATACCTATACCGGCAATCAAACGTATCATTACGAAGGACAATACATCGGAGATATTTTAGCTCCTGGCAATTCTTATATCTCTAGTGTACAATTGGATTCTGTTGCCAAACAATTAGGCATCAATAAAGAAGTAAAAAACAAAACCACCATGCTGCCTACACGCCTTCAGGTAACTTATCTGCATCGACTCACGACAAAATGGTCCGTGAAAGGAGATTTGAATTACATGTTCTTGCAAGGTTATTTGCCTTATGCGAAAGTATCAGGTTACTATGCCATCACTCCGGCTTTCTTCGTCATTCCAGCGGTGACAGTAGGTGGTTACGGAAACATCAATACACAAATAGGTTTAAGTGCTACCTTTGCAGGCAGCTGGTCCGCGCAAGCCAATATATTTGCGTTGGAATATTTGATCGCTCCGAAAAGATATTCAGGACATGGACTGGAGTTGTACCTGACCAAAAGATTTTAAGATGATCGGTAGTTGGAAAGACGGCATCATCTGGGCAACCAAGCTCACTCCGCGTAAATTGTATAACGCAGGACAGCTCACCTATTCCTACCAAAATTCTTTATTGAAAAAACGGTCTTTGCACAAAGGCATGCCGGCCAGCGTTTCCATTGAACCGACGACTTCCTGCAACTTACGCTGTCCTGAATGTCCGAGTGGTCTTCGCTCTTTCACACGTCCTACAGGCATGATGGATCTTGGTTTGTACCGATCCACACTGGATCAGTTGACAAAAGATTTGTTGTATCAGATTTTGTATTTTCAAGGGGAACCGTATTTGCATAAAGGATTTTTTGACATGGTGCGTTATGCCAGTGAAAAAAATATTTACACAGCGACTTCCACCAATGCCCATTACCTGGATGACGAACGCGCAAAAGAAACCGTCATGAGTGGACTCGATCGCCTGATCATCTCTATTGACGGGACGACACAAGACAGTTATGAATCGTACCGTGTAGGTGGCGATTTGAATAAAGTCATCGAAGGCACACGCAACATTTTGAAATGGAAAAAGAAACTAAATTCTAAAACACCACATACCATTTTTCAATTTTTAGTTGTCGGTCACAACGAACATCAAATTCCAGCTATACAAAAATTAGCGAAAGAATTGGGCGTAGATGAACTGCGTTTGAAAACAGCACAAATCTATGATTATGAAAATGGTTCGGACCTGATTCCGAAAAATGAAAAATATTCCCGTTACTCCAAATCAGAAGACGGTACCTACGACATCAAACGCGGCGGTGACAAGAATTGCTGGAAGATGTGGCATTCCTGCGTCATCACCTGGGACGGTAAAGTAGTACCTTGTTGCTTTGATAAAGACGCGCATTATTCCATGGGTTCTTTGCAACAACAATCTTTCTCCGACATCTGGACAGGCCCTAAATACCAGGAGTTCCGCAACAACCTCATCCAGTCACGCAGTACCTATGAGATGTGTAAGAATTGTACGGAGGGTGTTCAAGTCTGGAATTGATCAACAATAGAAGTATGTTTATCTGGTGTCAGGTTTTCGACCTGACACGGCCAGCCAATAGTAAACAGTTTGTACTTGTTCCATCCTGTGTCAGGTCGAAAGACCTGACACCAACTCAATACTCACACATAAAATAAAAAGCAGCAATCCCCGTTTTGCTTCACGCATGAAAATCTTCTTCTTCCTTTTCACTTTTATTGTTACAACTGCAGCCTTTGCACAACTCCGCGAAGACTATGTCAATTTTGATTCCCTGCTGAACAGAGGCAAAGCAGAATTTAGAAAGCCATTCAACAAACAAGACTACAAAGCGGCCATCATCAATCTGAAGAAAGCAGCGGTTTTGAATCCGGATGATCCGGAAGTACATTATTTTCTGGGCTATGCCTACAGTCGCCTGAATTCAAGCGATGGCAAAGGGATGACCAACATGAATCTTGCGCTCACCAAACAATCCAGCGAAGAATTTGAATACCTGAACCAACTCACGCCAAGGTATATGGGAGACATCGTCGTACTCGATCCTTATTCCAAACTCACGGCAGAATGGGGCTCCATGGCCATGTGCTACTTGTACAACAACAAACCGGATTCTGCTATGTGGGCTTTTCAGGAAGGCAAACGACGCGGCGGTTTCAGTGATTTTTTTCTGGCCATCAACCGATATATACTGAATCATTGCAGTAAACAGGCCATCCTGCTTTCATCGGGTGATGACCTTACCATGTGCTTATGGTACTTGCAGGTCGTAGAAAATTATAGAAAAGAGGTATCCGTCATCAATGTTGGTTTATTGAATACGATTTGGTATCCTCAGATGATTCGTGACAAAGCGCTTGCTCCCTTTGACAAGCCACGAGCAGTGATTGATACCATGGAATACCAGTCCTGGAAAGATTCGCTGGTGTGGGTAAGAAATAAATACGCGAATAAAAGATTTTCCTGGACACTGCGACCCACTAGCTTTGATCACTACTTGCAACGCAGCGATCGTTTGCTGCTGAGCATGCTGCGCGCCAACGAGTTTGAACAAGATGTGTTTTTTACAGTGGGCTTTGACAAAAAAGAGCAGTTGAGTTTGAGCGATCGTTTGCTGCCAATGATTTTGTTGGACAAGATTAATATCAACAAGGAAGCACCTTACGACAATAAAAAATATGTTGCGGAAATGACTGCTGCATTGGCAACATTAAAAAGTATAAATAAGAACAGCGCCGATGAAATGGCATTTGTCGACAGGTTACGCTCTGACCTGGTGATCCATTTGGAGGAAAGTCACGAGGCAAACAATAAAATAGTGGTGAAACAGTTATTCAAATTATTAGACACTTATTTTCCCGAACAAATTTTTCCTTATTCATCCAAAGAAACCAAGAAGTACGTTGATCATTTGCGCAAACAGTATTAACCTCTAACCTGTGGACAGATCATTACGGACCATGATTTAAATTGCTCATTTGCAGCAATTTCAAGTTGCAAATGAGCAGTTTTTATAAAATAATTTGACAATTTGATAAACATCAGTACATTTGCTAACACCGTTAGGTAAAATAAATGGGAGTAACAGAACGCAGGCAAAGGCAAAAAGAAGAAGTGAAAGCAAGTATTCTCACCACAGCATGGCAAATGGTGAAAGAAGAAGGCTGGCAATCATTATCCATTCGAAAAATTGCAGATGCCATTGAATACAGCGTTCCTGTTATTTACGATCACTTTGAAAACAAAGAAGCGATTCTCATGGAATTCAGCAGAGAAGGTTTTCTTTTGCTCTCTAAGAAAGTTGAAAAGGCCAGGGATAAATACACGAAACCAGAAGAGCAATTGATCGCCATGATCGATGCCTATTGGAACTTCGCTTTTAAAAATCGTGAGTATTACCAATTGATGTATGGGTTGGGAATGCCTTGTTGCGAATGCGAAGAAGTGGAGAAGTTAATTCCTGGGTTTGTAGAGCTGCAGACGTCGATGATGAGTATCATTGAAAAATTGATCAAAGGTAAAAAGCTAGAAGATACGCTTTGTTTCAAGTACCACACGCTGTGGTCTATTGTTCACGGACTCATTTCCATTACGCTGATGCGCAAAACAACTTTAAGCGACAACATGAATAAAAAAGTACTTGATGATGCAGTGGCCGGCTTTATCAAAAATCTAGGTTAAATTTTTTTAGCCTTTTATCTAACAGTGTTACTAAATATAACACCATTAAATCAAAAAATTAATTTAAACAGTTACGAATATGAAATCAGCTCAATACCTCATCTCATCTTTATCACGCATTATATTTATTTTCATGATTGCTCTGTTGGCCTATAGCTGTGGTTCTTCTTCGGCAGGCAACATGGATGCTGCTCCCGCCCAAGCCTTACCAGTCTTTAGTGTAAGCAACCAATCGTTGGTTACCTACACGGAGTACACGGCTTCCCTTGAAGGAGTCAATGACATTGAAATACGTCCACAGGTGGATGGCTACCTGGATAAAATTTATGTAGAAGAAGGCGCTTCTGTCAAAGAGGGACAACTGTTGTTCAAGATCAATGACCGTCCTTACAGAGAACAGTTCAACAGTGCGAAGGCCAATTTATTATCTGCAAAAGCCGCATCTGAAAATGCGCAGATACAACTTAATAAATTGACACCGCTTGTAAAAAACAATGTCATTTCAGAGGTGCAACTTAAATCCGCTGAAGCTTCTTACGACGCAGCAAAAGCAAATGAGGCGCATGCTGAAGCCATGGTGCAAGCAGCGAAAATCAATCTTGATTATACAAGTATTACGGCTCCTGCTGATGGATACATTGGAAGAACGCCATTTAAAACGGGAAGTCTGGTGAGCACTACTAGTGCTACGGCATTGACTACACTTTCCGGTACAAAAGAAATCAGAGCCTATTTTTCTATGAGTGAAGTAGATTTTTTAAAATTTAAAAATCAATTTCCCGGAGTTTCATTGGAGGAAAAAATGAAACATATCCCATTGGTGGAATTGGAACTGGCTGATAAAAGCATGTATGCCCAGAAAGGGAAAGTGGAATTGGCAGAAGGCCAATTTGATAAGACCACCGGCACGATCAATTTCCGTGCAACCTTCTCTAATACACATGGACTGCTGCACTCCGGAAGTACAGGTAAAATAAAAATTCCACGCCAGGTAGAACAAACAATTGTCGTACCGCAAGAAGCGACATTTGAATTGCAGGATAAAATATTTGTTTTCGTTGTAGCAGACAGCAACAAAGTAATCAGCAAACCTATTACTGTTTCCGGTACCAGTGGTAATTATTACCTCGTAGCAAAAGGATTGACTGTCGGTGAAAAAATTGTTTATACAGGAATAGATCGTTTAAGAGACGGTGTAGTCATCAATCCACAGCACTTTTCATTAGACAGTTTACTGAAAACACAAGCGCTTTAGCAACGATCCAAAATATCCATGTTGCTAAATAAATCATGTACAGGGTAAGTCCATCTGCCCGCTAAAAATCTATTCTTATGTTTAAAAAATTTATTGAACGACCTATTCTTTCAACGGTCATCTCTATTATCATAACCTTACTGGGCATATTATCTTTGGTGTCTTTACCCATCACTCAATTTCCAGACATAGCGCCGCCTACGGTACAAGTCATGGCAACGTATCCGGGAGCCAATGCAGAAGTCGTGGCGCGTGCTGTCGCGACACCGTTAGAAGAATCCATCAATGGTGTAGAGAACATGACGTACATGACTTCTACTTCCAGCAACGATGGAGCTTTAATATTGAATGTCTATTTCAAATTGGGTACCAATCCGGACCTCGCTGCGGTCAACGTACAGAATCGTGTATCCAAGGCTACTAGCCAGATTCCGCAGGAGGTTATACAAGCTGGTATCTCTACGCAAAAACAACAAAACAGTATGATCATGGTACCCTTGGTGTACAGCACCGACAGTACGTACGATGAAACGTTTATTCAAAATTATGCGAAGATCAATATCATTCCGGAAATACAACGTGTGCCGGGGGTAGGTCAGGCGATGGTATTTGGTGCCAAAGATTATTCCATGCGCATTTGGTTGAAACCGGATCGTTTAAAAGCCAATAATCTATCTACACAAGATGTACTAAGTGCCATCCGCGAACAAAACCTGGAAGCCGCTCCAGGTCGCTTCGGACAGAGCAGTAGTTCTTCTTTTGAATACGTGTTGAAGTACAGAGGAAAGTTTTCAAAGAATAAAGAATACGAAAACATCATCCTCAAATCCAGTGCGAGTGGTGATATGATCCGTTTGAAAGATGTAGCGCGTATAGAATTTGGCTCCTTCAATTACAGCGCCAATACAAAAGTGATCGGTAAACCCGGCATCGGTATTGCCATTTTTCAAACAGCCGGATCAAATGCCAATGACATCATGACTTCTGTGAATGAAGTAATGGAAAAATCTTCCGCTTCGTTTCCCAAGGGTATTCACTATTTCAACATGTACAGCGCGAAAGAATTTTTGGATGCGTCCATCAGTCAGGTCATTACTACCTTGATCGAAGCCTTTATATTGGTATTCATTGTGGTGTTTATTTTTCTTCAGGACATTCGCTCTACGCTGATCCCCGCTATCGCTGTACCCGTGGCTATTATAGGGACTTTCTTTTTCATGCAGCTGTTTGGTTTTACGATCAATTTGTTGACCTTATTTGCTTTGGTACTCGCCATCGGTATTGTAGTCGATGATGCCATTGTGGTGGTAGAGGCCGTGCACTCTAAGATGGAACACACCCACATGCAGGGAAAAGAAGCGACTATCGTTTCCATGAACGAAATATCGGGAGCGATCATTTCTATTACCCTGGTTATGGTGGCTGTATTTGTTCCGGTAGGTTTCATGGAAGGACCGGCTGGCGTGTTCTACAGACAATTCGCTTTTACATTGGCCATCGCGATTTTGATTTCTGCATTGAATGCGTTGACGTTGAGCCCGGCCTTGTGTGCCTTGTTTCTGAAAAGTCCCCATGCGAAAGAAGGAGAAGTGCAAAAGAAAAAATTCGGAGCAAGATATTTCGATGCCTTTAATGCCGGATTTGATGCGGCTACAGCAAAGTATAAACACAGCATAAGTTTTCTGATCCAACGCAAATGGATAGCCATCGGAGGATTGTTAGTAGTATCTCTTGCTACCTTTTGGATGATGCGACAAGCACCTACTGGTTTCATTCCTACGGAAGACCAGGGATTTGTACTCTACTCTCTCAACCTGCCTCCTGGCGCTTCATTGGACCGCACACAAAAAGTAATGGATAAGATTGATGCCATCCTTGCCAAAGAGGAAGCAGTAGAAAGAAGAGGTGCCGTAACAGGACTCAACATTGTAGCAAACGCCAACAGCTCTGCTTATGCAGTAGGGTTCATTCGTCTGAAGCCCTATGGAAAACGTGGCGCGGAAAATGACATTCAAAAAATAATCGGTCTGCTCAATCAGAAATTCAGTGTGGTGAAAGAAGCTAGTATTTTCTTGTTCACCATGCCAACGGTACAGGGTTTTGGAAATACCAGCGGTTTTGAATTCATTCTCCAGGACCGCACCGGAGGCTCACTCAACAAATTGAGTGCGACAGCTTATGGGTTTATCGGGGAGTTGATGAAGCGCAAAGAAATTGCCTATGCCTTCACCACTTTCAATACCGGCAATCCTCAATATGAGATCGTCATCGATGAAAATAAAAGTAAACAGTTGGGTGTACCGATCAATGAATTATTACAGACGTTGCAAGTTTATTACGGAAGTAGTTTTGCTTCTGACTTCAATCGCTTTGGAAAATATTACAGGGTGATTGTACAAGCTGATGTTCCCTACCGTGCAGAACCTTCTTCTTTGGATGGAATCTTTGTTAAAAATCAACAAGGTGAAATGGTACCCGTCAACGCGTTGGTTTCATTGCAACGTGTATTCGGTCCGGAAACCGTAACAAGAAACAACTTGTTCAACGCGGTTACCATCAATGGTGCTCCGAAACCGGGCTACAGCACGGGCGATGCCATCAAAGCGATACAAGAAGTGGCACAGGAATTTCTACCAAGAGGCTTTGCCTACGAATGGGCAGGGATGACACGAGAAGAAACAAATGCGGGCACACAAACCAGTTGGATCTTTTTCCTTAGTCTGGTGTTTGTATACTTTCTACTTTCTGCACAATATGAAAGTTATATCTTGCCGTTTGCCGTTATTTTATCTGTGCCTACAGGAATCTTCGGAGTCTTTGCTTTCATTGGTCTGGCGGGTATAGAGAATAATATTTACGTGCAGGTAGGTTTGATCATGCTCATTGGCTTGCTCGCGAAAAATGCGATCCTGATTATTGAATATGCCATTCAAAGACGTAAAGCGGGCATGGATCTGGTAGCCGCGGCACTCGAAGCGTCACAACTTCGCTTGCGTCCTATTCTCATGACATCGTTTGCTTTCATCGTCGGCCTGCTTCCTTTGTTGCGTGCTACGGGCGGATCAGCATTAGGCAATCGTTCCATCGGTACCGGAGCAGTAGGCGGCATGTTGACTGGTGTATTGCTTGGTATCTTCATCATTCCGGTGTTATTCATCATCTTTCAACAGGTGCATGAAAAAATTTCCGGTAAACCCAAAGTAGAAATTCCAGTACCTTCAACTTCTTTATAAAATTAATTATGAATCGTCTTTCTCTCTTTTATAGAACCATTGTATTTATTTTGATCTGTGCGCTGCTATGGGCATGCTCGGTCGGGAAAAATTACAAACGCCCGGAGTTAAATACTCCTTCGTCTTATTCGGCAAAGCCAACAGCAGACAGTAGTACGGCAAAAAAATCCTGGAAAGAATTTTTTACGGACACTACCCTGCAAAGGTTGATTGATCATACACTGGCGTATAATTTTAATTTGCAGCTGGCCATCAAGCGTATGGAAGTTTCACAGTCGTATGCCAAGCAGTCACGTCTGGCCTGGCTTCCGGCTTTGAATGCGCAAGTCTCTACGGCTACCAATACACCTTCTCAAAATAGTTTGAACGGTATCAGTTTCAAGAATTTCTTGGGAACAAACCACCTGGAAGATTACAGCATAGGCCTTACACTTTCATGGGAGATAGATATCTGGGGAAAGATTCGCAGACAAAAAGAAGCGGCATTGGCTACTTATCTTCAATCCTATGAAGCCAGCCGGGCAGTACAGACAAGTTTAGTGGCGCAAGTAGCCAACAGCTATTACAATTTGTTGATGATGGATGCACAGTTGCAGGTGGCGAAAAAAAATGTGTTGTTGAGTGATAGTGTTGTTCAAGTCATGCAATGGCAGAAGGATGCAGGCGATGTAACGGCGCTCGCTGTGCAGCAAGCGATGACCCAGCAACAAAACGCAGCCATACTGGTTCCTCAACTGGAGCAAGCCATCATTCTTCAGGAGAATGCGTTGCGCCTGCTTTCCGGCGATTGGCCAGGGACAGTGACAAGATCTGCGGTATTGGAACCGTTGATCACAGACGATACACTTTCTGTGGGTGTGCCAGCAGATTTACTCAGTCTTCGTCCGGATGTACGCGCTAATGAGCGAGCATTGATGGCTGCCAACGCAAGAGTCGGTGTGGCTCAAGCCAACATGTATCCCTCGCTGAACCTCACGGCAGCCGGTGGATTGAATGCTTTCAAGGCGAGCAATTGGTTTATCGTTCCGGCTTCTTTATTTGGAACAGCAGCCGGTGGTCTTTTGCAACCGGTGTTTCAACGACGCATGCTGAAAACACAACGTGAAGTGGCCGTGCTGGAACGTGAACAGCGTGTCATTGAATTCAGACAGTCTGTATTGGGTGCTGCACATGAAGTAACAAATGCGTTGGTGAAATTAGATAAGTTAAAAATACAGCAACAGATTGCCGGAGAAAGGATGCAGGTTTCCGAACAAGCAGTTGCCAATGCACAATTGCTTTTTCGAAGTGGTTTGGCCAATTATCTGGAAGTGATTACGGCTCAGGGAAGAGCTTTGCAGGCGGAATTGGATCAGGCGGCCATCACGCGTCAACAACTCAGTGCCAGAGTAGAATTGTACCAATCATTGGGCGGAGGCTGGAGATAAGATAGGTTATCGATTTGTTTTAAGATGTAGTTGTTTTTTTTAAGGCCTAAGAATTGTCGGAATAAGGAGTATAAAGGCGTTCCCTACGGGCCGGGCTTTCGCCACTCTCCCGCTCATTAGCGGGATCATACAATGGCTCAATCCCTAACGCAAGTTCTTAAAGTGGAGTCTCTGTTTATAGCTTAAAACAAACGCAAGAAAGTAAATTTAAAACTGTAAATTTGTAGTATAAATGTTCTTTCATCTGGTACAACAGGTGGAAGAGCATTTCACTTATTTCTAATAAGCTCATGACCTTTGATCAATTGAACCTGAATAGTGCTTTGCTGAATGCCCTGGATGATTTGGGATACAAACATCCGACGACCATTCAGGAAAAGAGTTTTTCTGTGATGATGTCCGGTAAGGATGTTGTAGGCATTGCACAAACAGGTACAGGAAAGACACTCGCTTACCTGTTGCCTTGCTTAAGACAATGGAAATTTGCGAAAGATGGTTTGCCACAAATTTTAATTCTTGTTCCTACAAGAGAGTTGGTTGTGCAGGTAGAAGAAGAAGTGAAAAAACTGACGCGCTACATGGAAGTCCGTGTAGGCGGTGTATACGGAGGCACCAAGATCGATACACAAAAAGAACTCGTCAACAATGGTCTCGATGTATTGGTCGCCACCCCCGGACGTTTATTGGATCTGGCCTTGACTGGTGTATTGAAATTACGCAACGTCAAACGATTGATCATTGATGAAGTAGATGAAATGCTCAACCTCGGTTTTCGTCCGCAGTTGACACGTGTGATTGATTTGTTGCCGGTGAAAAGACAAAACCTGATGTTTTCTGCGACCATTACGGAGGAAGTAGAAGAATTCATCAAAGACTATTTTGACGACCCGATAAAAATAGAAGCAGCGCCGACAGGCACGCCATTAGAGAACATCACGCAGATCGGTTACCGTGTGCCGAATTTCAATACCAAGGTAAATTTGCTACAACTATTTTTGGCAGAAGAACCAGAGATGAAAAAAGTGTTGGTTTTCACTTCCACAAAAGCACTTGCTGATTTACTTTTTGATAAACTGGAGAAAAACTTTGCTGGTAAATTGGGCGTGATCCATTCCAACAAAGAACAAAACCATCGTTTTCATTCTGTCCATCAATTTGAAAATGGAACGTATAGAATCTTGATTGCTACAGACATCGTCGCCAGAGGGCTTGACATTTCCAGCGTAACGCATGTGATCAATTTTGACACACCCAAAGTACCGGAAAATTATATCCATCGTATCGGTCGCACAGGTAGAGCAGACAAAAAAGGCGAAGCACGAACATTCATCACAGAACACGATTTCGAAAATGTAGAGCGCATCGAAGAGTTGATGAAATTTAGTATAGAACTAGCGCTTTTACCAGAACATCTTGTGATCTCAGAGGTATTGCTGGATGAGGAGCAGCCGAAAGTGAAAATGAGAAATGTGTTGGTGAAGACACCGAAGAAAGAAGAGTCGGGTCCAGCCTTTCACGAAAAGAAAGACAAGAATAAAAAAGTCAATAATAAAATCAGAAGAGGCGAAGCACACAAGTTGAAGTACGGGAAGCCGAAGAGTGCAAGAGGGCAGAAGAAACGTTAATACTAATGATCAGAGTTTCGTTCTAACTTCTATCTGTCTTGCCCCTAAAT
The DNA here is from genome assembly GCA_028288365.1 of Chitinophagaceae bacterium. Classification (GTDB taxonomy): domain Bacteria; phylum Bacteroidota; class Bacteroidia; order Cytophagales; family Cytophagaceae; genus JACMQM01. Next base: position 48,232 of record JAQBNU010000069.1, read on the forward strand.
CCCCTGAAGGGGACTTTGCTCTATTGAAAACAGAAAGCCCATTGCATATACATGCAATGGGCTTTCTGTTTATTTCTTAATCTGTACGAGATGTAAAGTAAAGTCCTCTTCAGGGGATTTAGGGGCAAGACAGTAAGGCTAACGAGTCATTATTTAAACCTACTATCCTTCTTCAACTTCTCTTCAATCGAATCAATAGATACAGAACTCGCACATCCACAACCTTCCCCACATCCCTCCTTCTTTGTGAATTGGCGGTATACCATTCTCCCTAGGTAGAACAATGCTATTGCGAATAAAAGACCGATGGTGATTTCCTGCCACATGTTTGATCAACGGATTTCTTGGAGAAAAAGTTCTACCAGTGTTTTTGAATGACCTGAAGTAATTCTTCGTGAATGTTTCCTGTAGCCAGTACTTCGTGTCCGGTGTTGAAATTGTTGCCTCCTGAAAAATCCGTCACCTTACCTCCGGCTTCTTTTACAATCAGCGCGCCGGCAGCAACATCCCAGTCTTTCAGGTTGAATTCAAAATAGCCTTCGAATCTTCCGCAAGCCGTGTAACACAAGTCAACCGCTGCGGAACCAAAGCGACGCAAGCCGTGACTTTTTAACAACAACTCTTTCATGATTTCAAAATACGCATCGGTCTTGTCGAGCAAGCTGTAGGGAAAGCCAGTAGCTATGAGCGATTGAGAGAGAGTATTGGCTTTTGAAACCTGTATCTTTTCGTCGTTGCAATAAGCGCCGCCATTTTCCCAGGCGTAAAAACATTCGTTCTTATTGGCTTCGTGCACGAGCCCTGCTATTTCTTTCCCATTTTCGCGCAAGGCAATGCTGATGGAAAATACCGGTAGGCGATGCAAATAATTCGTTGTTCCATCGAGTGGATCAATGACCCATTGCAACGGTTTGTCACTGCTCAGTCCTCCTTCTTCCGCGAGTATACTGGCTTCCGGAAGGAGCTTGGCTAAATCGGCAATTAGTAATTCTTCTGTTTGTTTATCAACGTAAGACACCAAATCGTTTTTGCCTTTGTATACAATGTCATCGGCGTTGAAACGATTCAATTCTTGGAGTTGAAATTGTGCGGCTTTGGAGGCACTCTTTCTCACTTCTTTCAACAAAGCTTGTAGGTCTTTATTCATGCGCTTTCTTTTTTCCAACGATACCGATGATGACAAAAACAAACGTACCCACAATACTGATCGGGCCTGTGATGTCTCCGATCAACGAATAAAGAGTAGGCTTGGGATAATAGAGTAACGTTTGGCGCATGCTGCGCTGTTCGTCGTAGTGACTTTGTGCAAGGATATCACCACGTTGATTGATGAAGCCCGAGATGCCTGTATTGGCAGCGCGTGCCACGCACTTGCGTTGCTCGATGGCACGCAAACGAGCATAGTGAAAATGTTGCTGATGTCCGGCGGTATTCCCCCACCAGGCATCGTTGGTGATGATGAACAAAAGTCCTGCACCGTTTTTAACATATTTTCCTAAAAACTCTCCGTAAATGGATTCATAACAAATGATCGGTGCAATCGATGTACTGTCGCGGGATACAAAGGTCGTGCGTTTTATTTGTTTGCCAACAGAAGCCACTACCAGATCTCCTAGGCTTTTTGTCACGAAACCAAATATTTTCGGATAAGGCAAAACTTCTACTCCCGGAACCAGTTTTGATTTGTGATAAAACAACGGGGCTTGTCCTTGTTGTATGAATAGGCCCGTGTTGTAAGGTGTATAGAACACATTCGGATCTTGCGTGGGATAAGCTGTACCCTCTTTTGTTTCAGCAGAAGAGAAGAAACGATACGTATCCGCACCTACTACAAATGCAGTGGTTGGAAATTGATCAGAGAAGCGAATCAATTCACCAAACAGTGCGTTGTGTGCTGTCAAGTCCTTTAGATTCGGCTCTTCCAGGATGTCTTCTGGGAAAGATGTTTCTGGCCACAATACAAAACTGGTAGAATTGCCAATGGCGCCTCTACTCAGACTTTCCAATCGTTTGTATTGTTCGTTGTAAGGAATGAAATGTTGCGTGCCCGGATATTTTTGTGTATAGGGATCAATGTTGGGTTGTATCACGACGACTTCTGTTCCTTTGCCTTGTTCTTTATAGGTCATGTAACGCAGGAAAGAAAAGAAAGCCGGCAGCAAGACCACGCTCAACGCGAGGTAACACATGGATTTGAAGCGTGCACGTTTTTGTTTGTAATATACATAACATAAAAAAACCAGCACGTTCGAAATCAAGATCCAAAATGAACCGCCGAGTACACCGGTATATTCATACCATTGTACCAACTCTGGAAACAACGCAGCCGAGTTGCCCAGTGTTAACCAGGGCCAGGACAATTCCCAATTGAGGTGCCAGTATTCAAAGGCAATGAAAGCGGGAACAATGCTGAAGTGCGACCACCAAACCATGTTCAACCGGTAGGTAGTGATGCGGTAAGACAGCCATGGAATCAGCATCAACAGGGCGTTGACAAGCATCGCAAACACAGCGCCCGGTGGTGTGGAATTCCAAACCCACCAGGTGGTGAAGATGTTGAACAGTGCCAGGGCTACATAGGTGTACAAAGCAAATGCTCCCAGTCGCAAACGTTCGCCACCCAATTGCTCATTGATCCAGAAGAGTGGAACGAAGGCAATAAAGACAAAAGGAAAGAAAGGTGATACGGGCCAGGCCAGGTACAACAAGACCGAGGTAAGTGCGGATAGACAAAAATAAAACAGACGGGAATTCGTTTTCATACGCAATTTAGTCTTCGTCGCGGCTACGTTTTTTTTCAGGAACATTGCGATCGAGGACGATGACAAATTCTCCTTTCAAAATATGGGTATTGAAATGTTGCAAGACCTCTGCCGGCGTACCACGAACGATCTCTTCAAATTTCTTACTGATCTCTCGGGCAACAGAAATATTCCTTTTCTCTTGTCCGGAAGAAATGAGTTCTTCTAATGTTTTCAGCAAACGGTGTGGTGATTCGTAAAATACTACCGTGCGTTCTTCTTTGGCAATCATTTCAAACCAGGTCTTTCTTCCTTTTTTTACCGGAGGAAATCCTTCAAATACAAAACTGTCTGTTGGAAATCCAGACATCACCAAAGCGGGTATTAATGCAGTGGCGCCTGGCAGGCATTCTACAGCGATGCCGTGTTGCACACAACTTCTCACCAGTAAAAAACCAGGGTCTGAAATTCCTGGTGTACCGGCATCACTGACAAGCGCAATATTTTTACCTTCTTCCAACTCACTGACGATGCGTTCCAGTGCCCGGTGTTCGTTGAACGAATGAAAGCTCGATAATTTATTTTCAATCCGATAGTGCTTGAGCAAATGAATGGTAACACGAGTGTCTTCTGCTAAAATCAAATCACACTCTTTGAGCAAACGAATGGCACGAAGCGTGATGTCTTCCAGGTTGCCAACGGGTGTTGGGATCAGGTATAATTTTCCGTGGTCACTCATGGACGGTAGGCAGCGTCTATGGCCAGAGCCAGTTCACGGTCTTTGGTGGTGACGGTATTTCCAGCACTGTGTGTGGTCAGTTCGATCCATACTTTGTTCCACACGTTTTTCCATTCCGGATGATGATCTGCTTTCTCGGCGAGCAAAGCTACTTGTGTCATGAAGGCGAAAGCCTGGGAAAAATTCTTGAACACAAATTCCTTGCTCAACTTATTATTTTCTTCTGTCCAGCTCATGCTTCGTGTTGTTTAGTGAGAAGATTTTTTCTTCGTGATTTCAAACGGCTTGATTTTGTATTTCTTCAGCGAATCTTTTTTTCTTTCCCAAGGTGGTGTGGTGCGGGAACACATGTCCAAAGCAAAAGCAATGACCACCAACGTAAACAACACCGCGACAACAGCAAATATTTTTTTCTGACGGTTCACTGCGATCAAGGATTAATGAATGCGTTTCAAGGTCACACCTTCTACCGGACTGATTACCAAAGGTACTTTTTCAACGGTAACAGTACTTGTATCCAGGCCGAAGGCGCTGGTTTCGGACAAACTCATTTTTCTCAGTATAAAATAGATGTCCATGATGAATTGCTCTTTCCAAGGCAAATCATTGTCATGGCTCAAATGTTTTTCCAACACAACAAATTTGAAATCTCCGATGAGGTTACGTTTGCTGAGTGAAGTATAACGACTGGTAAAATCTACTTCTTTGTTTTGCACCATGTCTTCTACCACTTTGCGGAAGAATAAATTGACGCGTGGTTCGACGCGGAACCCTAATTTAAAATCTACACGGATCAAATCATCCGGAAGAATGGTATTGACCTTGTACTCCATCGCATAAGGTTCATCCACAACATCAATATGCAGCAACCAATAGATGTCGGCGCGCTTCGGTTGTTTTTGGAAAATGGAATAGATGACTTTAGATTCAATGTCTTTGATGGAATCAGCACTTGTCAAATAGACTACGTGCGTAGCGTATTTATTGACCGATGTATCTCGACTCAATTCTTTGATCAACGGGAAATACTCTTCCAACCGCACAAATTCTGTCAAACGGTTTTTAATTTTTCTAGCCTGGTACCATACGTACATCACTGTCATCAGTGCGCCACCAATGACAAGTGTTACATAACCACCTTTGGAAAATTTCTCCAGGTTGGCGATCAGGAAGGCACCTTCAATGAAGAGGAAGACAAAGAAGAAAGTATAAACTAAAACGCGGTTTAGCTTTTTAATGGACTTCAGGTAGTACGTGAGCAGCACCGTTGTCATGAGCATAGTCAAGCTGATGGCCAGACCATATGCGGCTTCCATCTCTTCAGAATGTCTGAAGTAAAGGATGACACCTATACAACCCATGAAGAGTACCCAGTTGATGCTGGGAATATACAACTGACCTTTGGTCAACGTAGGATAATTGATTTTTACTTTTGGCCAGAGGTTTAATCGGATGGCTTCGCTGATCAACGTGTAGGAACCGCTGATCATCGCCTGACTGGCAATGATGGCGGCCAATGTAGCGATACCGATACCGTAGATCAAAAACCACGGTGGCATGATTTGGTAAAATGGATTCAGTCCATCCAATACCTGACCGTTGTGTTTCAGGATCCATGCACCTTGTCCCATGTAGTTGATGATCAATGCAGATTTAACAAAGATCCAGCTGATGCGAATGTTGGCTCTTCCACAATGTCCCAGATCGGAATACAATGCTTCCGCTCCCGTCGTACAAAGGAACACAGCGCCCAATAACCAAAAGCCTCCAGGATGGTGACAAAGAAGATTGTAAGCGTAGTATGGATTAATGGCTTCCAGTATAAAAGGATTTTGCACCACTTCATTGAACCCCAATACAGCTAACATGGCGAACCAGATGAACATGATAGGACCGAAGAAATTTCCAACGGCCTTTGCTCCGAATTTCTGAAAGAGAAACAAGGCACTGATGATGGCGATGACAATGGGTACAGTATTGAGTTCCGGTTTAAAAATTTGCAAACCTTCTATGGCAGAGGAAACAGAGATGGGTGGTGTAATCATACCATCTGCCAACAACATTCCGCCACCGATGATGGCTGCCCAAATGAGTTTTGGGTTTCTTCTTCTGATCAAGGCAAACAAGGAGAAGATACCACCTTCACCTTTATTGTCTGCACGCAAGGTGATGAACACATACTTGAATGTGGTTTGCAAGGTCAGTGTCCAGAATACACAGGAAAGTCCACCAAGTACGAGTTCTTCTGTGATAACGCTTTGACCAATGATGGCCTTCATTACGTAAAGTGGAGAGGTTCCAATATCTCCATAAATGATACCAAGGGTAATCAGTAATCCCGCAAAAGAAAGTTTGTGGATTTGGTGGCTTTTTGCTACAGGCATTTGGTCTAAAAGACAAGATGTTTACCTCGAAATTTAGTCAATACTTTCTTCCTGTCAAACTAAACCAGCCATTTCTATATGCAGAGTTCAGCTCGCTTCACGATAGACAGGGTGCATGATGCAAACCATCTGCGACGTGTGGTTTTGAATCCATACGTCCTGATTAGTCAATATTTATTTCTACTTTAGGGCTTTATTTCTACAAGTATTTGTATAAGAAGTATGTTAGTAACGTTTCACGGAGCTGCACGACAGGTAACAGGCAGTATGTTCTTGCTGGAAACGGCTACCGGATATAAAATATTGATTGATTGCGGAGCCGATTTCAACGACAGGATGAATCGCAAGCCTTTGCTGGATTTTCCTTTTGAACCCTCGGAACTAGATTTGGTGTTGCTCACTCATGCACACATCGATCACTCCGGTAATATTCCTCAACTGATTCGTGCCGGATATAGCGGGCAGATTTTGTGTAGCAGCCCCACGGCTGATCTCTGTGCTTTACTCTTAAAAGACAATCAATTATTGCGTGCTTCCAAGAAGGACAAAGAGTTTGCTGTAGCCATGGTGAACCGTGCGCTAGACCGTTTTGTCGCGGTAAAGGCGTCACACGATTTTAAAGTAAACGATGAAGTCACCATACGCTTTATTCCCACAGGACATTTACTCGGAGCCTGCAATATCCTGATCACGGTCAAAGAAGAAGAGACAAAAACCATTTTATTTTCGGGTGACGTAGGAAGAAAAAATTATCCCTTGCTGATGGATCCGGAGAAAAGTCCTGTTTCTCCTGACTACCTCGTATGCGAATCTACTTATGGCGCGCGACTGCACCAGGAAAAAAATGCACCGGAAGATATCCTTGAACGCATCATCGCGGAAACCTGTGTGGTGCATAAAGGCCGATTGATTATTCCGGCTTTCAGCATTGGAAGAACACAAACGCTCATCTATACCCTGCGCCGCATGCAGCTGCAGGGACGCATTCCTAACATCCGGATTTTCACTGACAGTCCGATGTCGATGAACGGATCGTATGTATATGAAAAACATGTGAACTGGCTCGACAAAGAGGCACAGCAAATGTACAAGACAGGAGGGACACTGTTTGACTTTGACAACATGGTCTACATCAAGACCTACAAGGAAACGAAGATGGTGTCGCATTTTTATGAACCGTGTATCATCATTTCTTCATCCGGTATGATTGCCGGAGGAAGGATCAATGAACACGTGCGCCATAACCTCAACAATCCATTTTGTACCATACTCATGATCGGTTACTCTGCAGAAGGTACGGTGGGTAATGAATTGATGCAAGGGAAAAAAATGATCACGATGAAGAAGCGCGACATTCCGGTGGAGGCACGCATTTTATATACCGACATGTTCAGCGGACATACCGACCAACAAGGGTTGATGGAATTTGTGGGACAGTTTGACAAACAAAAACTCCAAAAAATATTTTTGGTACACGGAGAAGAAGAAAGCATGGAAGCCTTTAAAGACAAGCTTTCCAGCGAAGGTTATTGTGATATTGTGATGCCGGAGAAGGATGAGGAGTTTGAATTGTAGGGACGAGGTATGAGTAAAGAGGAACGCAACGGCATTATTCTTCCTGTGGACAAAATGTCCTGGCCATTTTATTTTTTCTTATGAGTAATAACGGTCTTCTTTAGTATTCTATCTATGCGCATTAGCATCATTAGCTTGTCAAAACCTTGCTCATAAATATTTTTAGTACGAACTTTCTTCTGTTCTGAATTGCTTTGCATAAATCTTTATAAGAATAATAATTTAACAATAGAAGTTTATGCGTCCCTGCTAGCTCGTCCCTCCTCGCTTTATAGTCGTCCCAAGGCTTCATGCAACCCTCTATTCATCTGCCGAAAACGCTCCATCCACTCTGCTTTAAAAGTTTCATCCTCGATGAGTTTGCGGATGTCGTCTTCACTGGTTACATCCAGTTCGCTGACTTTATAAGTTTGTTCGTACAGTCCGGCTTCAAACTTGATCAGGTATTTTTGGTTCCAGTGAAAAACAGTTGTTTTCACCTGATCACCCGGAATTTCAAATACGATTCTCATACAGTACAGTAATAGGAGTTTGCTCTAGTTTTTTTAATAATTTCAGGTGATGTTTTTCTAACCAGGGCTCGAATACAATCATCTCTACAGGCTTCCAGAGAATGACCCATCCTAAAAAATAGAAGGTTTCCTTGCCCAGCATTTTAGGATAATCTCCTAAAGCATTCAGTTGATCCAATAAGTATGCAGTCGAAAGACAAGCCCATAAAAAGACAAGCCCTTTCAACAAGAACCGATAACCTTGTCGTTTCATCAAGTGGTATTCAGCCCGATGTTCCAGTGTTTTTTCTATGCAATAATTATTTTTCCATTCTTCCAATGGTGGGTTTTTAAAACCTTCGTCAGGAAGATGAACCGTAAAGCTAAAATTATTTTTCAGCCGACTGGCTTTCAAACGCTGCACCGTTTGATCCAACACAGCAGCGAAGGAATGGTAATCGTTTCCATACCACTTGAGCGCACCAGGAAGGGACTTCAGCGTGTGATGATACAACTGAAAAGAGTCCTCGGAATGTTTTTGGGAATCCATATTATTTCAAATAAAGAGAATTTTTCGGATAACAAATAATCTGTAGCAAATATGTATTAACAGGCTTTGCTTATTTCTAATGCATTCAGAAAGAATAGAGTGAATAAATTTCACTTTTATCTTTTTACTACTCTGCATTTTCATTAATATGCAAATTGTAGACCTATGAAAGTATCAACCACAGAGCCGTTTCAAATCATTTACTCATTGCTGGAGCATGAGTTTTTGGGCTATTTGTTTGAGTCGTATGTCGTACAACTGGATCAGAAAGGGCGTTTGACACTCAAGCATCAGAACATCTCTTCAAAGAATGCAGAAGAGTTTGCTTTGGGCCTGGATGAAATAGATTTCAAACTGATTAAGATCATGGATGCCATGCAACAGGATTCCATCATCAAGAAATTCAGCAATAAAAAAGTAACGGCCACAGAATTTTTTGCCAAAGTTTACCACAAAGAAAAAGGAGACTCTTTGCTTCAGGAAGCCATTGCCGCTTACATCGAAGGTAGAAAAGTGGAAGTGTTAGATTTGCTCAAAGACAAAATGGTTTTTGAAATGGGCCACGATGGTGAACCGACCTGGAAGCGCATTGCCATTGCTCCACAGAAGGCTACTGTGATCTTTCATTTTGTACGCAACGAAGACAATACCCATTATTATCCGACGATCAAATATGAAAATGAACGTGTCGATTTTCAGAGCAAGAACGCCATTCTGGTATGCAACAATCCAGCGTGGTTACTGGTGGAAAATACCATGTACAGTTTTGAAAAAGATGTAGACGGAAATAAATTAAAACCATTCCTCAATAAAAAATACATTCTCATACCTAAAAAACTAGAGGACACCTATTACGAACGCTTCATCAGTCCGCTGATTGCTTCCTTTGATGTCATGGCCCGTGGCTTTCGCATCAACACCGAACGTCATGCTCCGACGGCTCTGTTGACTTTTGCAGAACTTGCTCCGGCAGTGGCTCCGGTAAGTTTGTTTGGCGACAGCTCAGAAGAAATACAGGAAGACGATAAACTGGTTTTTAGTTTGTCGTTTAAATACGGCGGTTATGCTTTTCCTGCAGACAGTTCTTTGCCTTGTTTTGTAAAAGTAGAAAAGAACGGTGACGATGTGTTGTTTCACAAAATCATCCGCGAGTCCAATTGGGAAAAAGAGATTCTCGCTTTTTTTAAAACACATGAACTGGATTTCAAAAGAGGAAAACAAGTCATCGATAAATCACTCGGGTTGTCTTTGCTCAATACCCTAAGCAATATTCTGGTAGAAAAAGGCGTGGCGATCAATCAGTCCAACAACGATGGGAAGCGCTATTTTGTTGGTGATTCGACGATCAGTCTGGAAGTAAGGGAAAATAACGACTGGTTTGATGTATACGCCATCGTGCGTTTTGGTCCGTATGAAATTCCATTCATTCAATTGAAGAAATACATTCAGGCGAAGAAAAAAGAATTTGTATTACCGAACGGAGAAATCGCAGTCATTCCAGAAGAATGGTTCTCTAAGTATTCCGAACTGTTTGCTTTTGTAGAAGACAGAGATGGACAAATCTTGTTGCAGAAACATCACCTAGCGCTGGTGAAAGAACTGGAAACAGGAAATCTGGCAAAGGTTTCTATCAATAAAAAACTAGAGCAACTCCGTGACTTTGATAAGATCGATGATGTACCATTGCCTGTCGGATTCATCGGCGAATTGAGGCCTTATCAAAAGGCGGGTTACAACTGGATGAACTTTTTATCCGAATACAATTTTGGCGGTTGCCTGGCAGACGATATGGGTCTTGGAAAGACCGTACAGACGCTTGCTTTGCTGCAACAACAAAAAGAAAACTATGTGGGTTGTACCAACTTGCTCATCATGCCGACCTCTCTCATCTTCAACTGGGAAATGGAAGCGCGCAAGTTTACTCCGGGCATGAAAATATTGAACTACACGGGTATCCATCGTGAGAAGGATTTCAATAAATTTTGCGAATACGATTTGGTATTGACTTCTTATGGAACGGTTCGCATGGACATCGACATTTTGAAGCAAGTCTTTTTCCATTATGTCATATTGGACGAATCGCAGGTCATTAAAAATCCGGATTCTATCATTGCCCGGTCTGTCACCGAATTAAAAAGCAAACACCGTTTGATCCTTACCGGTACACCGATAGAAAACTCTACTTTAGATCTCTGGTCACAAATGTCTTTTGTAAACCCCGGCTTACTGGGTTCACAGCGTTTCTTCAAAAACGAATTTCTAAATCCGATTGAGAAAAAGCACGACGAACTCAAAACAAAAAAACTCTATTCGCTCATCAAGCCTTTTATCTTGCGTCGACAAAAATCGCAGGTGGTAAAAGATTTGCCGGATAAAATTGAAAACATACAATACTGTTCCATGACAGAGGAACAGGAAAAAGAATACGAAAAAGTAAAATCCAATTACCGCAATTTGATTTTGGATTCCATCGAACAAAAGGGAGTCGGTGCTTCGCAGATCCTATTGTTACAGGGCTTGACACGTCTTCGCCAAATCGCTAACCACCCGATATTGGCTGAAGGAGAATATCCCGATGGATCAGGAAAGATGGAAGATGTGGTGCACATGTTAGAACGCGCACTCGCAGAAGACCATAAAATCTTAATATTTAGTCAGTTTGTAAAGCATCTGCAGTTGTATGCAGAGTACTTGAAAGAGAAAAACATTTCTTTCTCCTACCTTGATGGTTCAACGAAAGAACGTCAGAAAGAAGTAGACAAATTTCAGGAATCACCGGATAAAAGAATATTCCTTATTTCGTTGAAAGCAGGTGGTTTGGGATTAAATCTTACTGCTGCTGATTATGTCTTTCTGCTGGATCCCTGGTGGAATCCGGCTATCGAAGCGCAAGCCATTGACCGTGCTTACCGAATCGGACAGAAGAACAATGTATTCACCTACAAGTTCATCACGAAAAATACAGTGGAAGAAAAAATATTATTGCTGCAACAAAATAAATTGCGCCTGGCACAAGAGCTGATCACGACGGAAGAAAGTTTTGTGAAGAACTTGAGCAAGGAAGATATTCAATCGATTTTTGAGTAAGCAGAGAACCGTTTGCTTTCTTGTTGGCGTCTCGCCAACAAGTGTTCATATGAAACGTATTACTACAGTCAAGTTGTTGGCGAGACACCAACAACGAGCAATAAAACTTTCGTCCCTCGTTCCTTTCTATTCACTCTCTTTATACCAACTAGAGTATAAAACATAATTATTCGCAATCCGATCAATCTGTCCTTTGAGCAATTCTTCTCCGAGGACTTTTATTTTTTTGGCTGGTACTCCGGCATATAAACAACCAGATTCCAGACGACTGTTTTCCAACACCACAGATCCCGCGGCAATCAATACATTGGATTCGATGTGTGCATGATCCATGACAATAGAACCCATTCCTACTAATACATTGTCTTCAATCGTGCAGCCATGTACGATGGCATGATGACCGATGGAGACATTGTTGCCAATGGTTAGAGACGCTTTTTCAAAGGTGCAATGCAGACAAGCACCATCTTGTACATTCACTTTATTGCCCATGCGTATGCTGTTCACGTCGCCACGAATCACGGCATTGAACCAAATGCTGCAATCGTCGCCGGCTATGACATTACCGATGACGGTAGCGTTTTCAGCGAGGTAGACATTTTTACCGAAAGAAGGTGTTTTGCCAAGAATGGTTTTAATTAAGGCCATAGTGAGAGTTGTAAGTGAGCTGCAGTCAGTAAATTTAGTAAAATATTCTAAAGTCGAACCATACGCTAAATTGTCGGTAACTCGTGCATTAAAATCTGATCACTGATCACTTACCACTGATCACTTTTTATTAACTTGTTCCCAATCTCCCTTTAATTATGTCTGAAAAGAAATTATTTTTACTTGACGCCATGGCTCTGATCTACAGAGCTCATTTTGCGTTCAGTAAAGCCCCACGCATTACGTCCAAAGGATTAAACACCAGTGCTGTGTTTGGTTTTGCCAACAGTTTGCTAGATATCATAAAAAACGAAAAACCAACACACATCGGTGTAGCGTTTGACTTGCCGGGCCCAACCCTGCGTCACGAGCGCTTTACCGAATACAAAGCCAATCGCCAGGAACAACCGGAAGATATTTCTATTGCTATTCCTTTAGTACGTCGTTTGCTCGAAGCCTTGTGTATTCCTGTGTTGGAGATGCGGGGTTACGAAGCCGATGACCTGGTGGGAACGTTAGCGAAAAAAGCGGCACGTGAAGGATTCGATGTCTACATGATGACGATGGACAAAGATTACATGCAATTGGTAGAAGAGCACATCTTCCTGTATCGCCCGGCTTACCTAGGCAATGGCGCGGAAGTGTACGACATCCCCAAAGTACTGGAACGTTTTGGAATTGAGAATGTAGACCAGGTAAGAGATATCTTGGGTTTGCAAGGTGATGCCGTAGATAATATCCCCGGTATTCCGGGCATCGGTGAAAAGACGGCGCAGAAACTCATCGCGCAATATGGTTCAGTAGAAAATCTCATTGCCAATGCACACGAGTTAAAAGGCAAGCAAAAGGAAAATGTCATCGCCTTTGCCGAACAAGGGTTACTTTCTAAAGAACTCGCCACCATAGAAATCAATGTACCGGTAGAGTTTGATGAAAAGGCATTGCTGCAATGCGAACCGAAAAGAGAATTGCTCATTCCTTTATTGGAAGAATTAGAATTTAAAAACCTGAGCAAGCGTTTGCTGGGCGAAGAATTGCCAGTCGTTACACAAGCGGCCAAACCAAAAACAAAACCAAAGATTTCTGCAGAAGGGACGATGTCTCTTTTTGGTGATGCACCGGCAACAGAAGTGGTGGTAGATACAGAAGGTTCAGAAGATGAAAGAGAAGAGACACAGAAGGACAACATACACACACGCATCCACGACTACCGCGCGGTAGATACAGAAGAATTGATGCTTTCTTTATTGTCGCACCTGATGTTGCAAAAAGAAGTATGTTTCGATACAGAAACAACCTCACTCGATTCTAAAGATGCGGAGCTTGTAGGCTTGTCTTTTGCTTACCTTGCCGGCGAAGCATTTTATGTTCCGGTACCTGCTGATCAAAACAAAGCGCAGGAAATCGTCAACCTCTTCAAACCTTTTTTCGAAAATGTTTCTATCAGTAAGATCGGGCAAAACATCAAGTACGATATCCTGGTATTAAAAAATTATGGCATTGATGTGAATGGTCCCTTGTTTGATACCATGATTGCGCATTACCTGCTGGAGCCTGACATGCGACACAACATGGACATGTTGTCTTCGGTGTATTTAAATTATAAACCGGTATCCATTGAAGAGTTGATTGGTAAGAAAGGTATATCGCAAGGCAACATGCGCGATGTAGCGTTGGATAAGATCACGGCTTATGCCAGCGAAGATGCGGATGTCACCTTGCAGCTTAAACATTATTTTGCGCCGATGCTGAAAACAGCGGAACAGGAAAAATTATTTCATGAAGTAGAAACTCCGTTGTCGCAAGTATTGGCCGACATGGAATTTGATGGAGTAAAGATAGACTCTTCTGCATTGAAAGATTACTCGCAGATATTGGCAGGTGAAATTGTGGAGTTGGAAAAAAGCATTTATGAAAAAGCCGGTGTGCAGTTTAATATTTCTTCTCCTAAACAATTGGGCGAAGTCTTGTTTGAAAAATTAAAAATCGATCCGGGCGCAAAGAAAACAAAAACCGGTCAATACGCTACCGGAGAAGAAATCTTATCGAAGTTATCGGAACATGCCATTGTCAATGACATCCTTTCCTTCCGTGAATTGCAAAAATTAAAATCGACCTACATCGATGCCTTGCCTCAATTGATTCATCCTTCCGATGGAAGAGTACATACCAGCTACAACCAGGCAGTGGCGGCTACAGGCCGCTTGAGTTCTACCAATCCCAATTTGCAAAACATTCCCATCCGTACAGAAAGAGGAAAAGAAATTCGCAAAGCGTTTGTAAGCAAAGGAGCAGGATGGAAATTATTATCTGCCGATTACTCGCAAATAGAATTGCGCATCATGGCGGACTTTAGTCAAGATGCTACGATGATCGAAGCGTTCTCCAAAGGAGAAGACATTCACAACGCGACGGCATCCAAAGTATTTAACGTGGCCAAAGAAGAAGTGACTTCCGACATGCGACGCAAAGCGAAAATGGTCAACTTCGGGATCATCTATGGCATCTCTGCTTTCGGCTTGTCTCAACGCTTAAGCATTCCACGCAAAGAAGCGGCCGAGATCATCGATTCTTATTTCCTGCAATTTCCCGGCATCAAAAGTTACATGGACAGTTCCATTGTAAAAGCCAGAGAATTTGAATACGTAGAAACCATTTTAGGCAGACGTCGTTATTTGCGAGACATCAATTCCAGGAACTTCACGCAGCGCGGGTTCGCAGAGCGCAACGCCATCAACGCACCTATACAGGGAAGCGCAGCCGATTTGATCAAGTTGGCCATGATCAACATTCAGGAATGGATCAAGTCAGAGAAGATTCAATCGCGCATGATCATGCAGGTGCATGATGAATTGGTCTTTGATGTGAAAGAAGAAGAAATCGCATTGGTGACAGAAAAGGTCAGAGGCTTTATGCAGAACGCGATTCAATTGTCTGTGCCTTTGGAAGTTGGAATGGGCGTGGGCGACAATTGGTTGGAAGCCCATTAGTCTTTGGCTTACTGGAAAATTTGGATTAGATTTATTGGCTTAATTACATCAATCGTTATATACAATCATCATGAGAGCAAAAATAGTTGCCGGTAACTGGAAAATGAATAAAACATTGGAAGAAGGACTTTCTCTTGCTTCTGAAGTAGTCAATATGGTCGCAGACGAAGTAAGCGGAGACGTGAAAGTCGTATTGTGTACACCGTCTATTTACCTGCATGCAGTCAGTAAATTAGTAAGCGGTAAAGTGTCTGTAGGTGCTCAAAATGCTTACGAAAAAGAATCAGGTGCCTATACTGGTGAAGTATCACCGGCTATGTTGGCCACAGTAGGCGTGAAGTATGTGATCCTTGGTCACAGCGAACGCAGAGAATATTTCCATGAAACCAATGCGCAATTGGCAACACGTACGGATCTTGTTTTGAAACAAGGACAGACACCGATTTTCTGCTGCGGTGAAACATTGGCGCAAAGAGAAAAAGGAATCCATTTGGATTTCGTAAAACAACAATTGACAGAGAGCTTATTTCATTTGTCAAACGAACAAATCACCAAAGTAGTGATCGCTTACGAACCCATATGGGCCATCGGTACAGGCGTAACGGCATCTAACGATCAAGCACAGGAAATGCATGCGTTATTGCGTGCACATCTTGCTTCTAAATATGGTCAATCTATAGCAGATTCTATTTCTATTTTATACGGTGGCAGTTGCAAGCCAGACAATGCACAAGGATTGTTTGCCTGCAAAGACATTGACGGAGGTCTGATCGGTGGCGCTTCTCTGAAAGCCCGTGATTTTGTTGATGTTATCAAGTCCTTTTAATTTCACTCCTCTTTAATTAGGTCCCTCAGGTAGTTTGAACGCATAAAGCTATCGGAGGGATTTTTTATGTATGCAACCAAAGTATCTAGTAGTTCCCGTTACGTGCAAAGAAGACGATATCGATCTTCTGGTCTATCACCTGACAGAAGCGGGGTTTGAAGCGTTTGAAGAAAAACCGGGTGTGCTGGAAGCTTATATTCTCATTGCAGATTATAAGAAGGAAGCGATACATCAATTGATCCATGAACATTTTCCAGAATCCACGATCCTGGAAGAAAAAGAATTGGAGAACAAAAACTGGAACGAAGAATGGGAGAAAAACTTTGACCCCATCACCGTCAATAAGCATTTGAGAATAAGGGCCATCTTTCATGAGCCGGATCCTGAAATAGAAATGGAACTGGTCATTCAACCTAAAATGTCCTTCGGTACGGGTCACCATGCTACGACCAGGTTGATGATGGAAGAAATTTTGGACCTGTCCTTTGACGGTTTGGATGTGGTAGATGCGGGTTGTGGTACGGGTATACTCGGTATCCTGACAGAAAAGCGCGGAGCAAAATCAGTGCTTGCATACGATATCGAAGATTGGGCTTTTGAAAATAGCATTGAAAATGCTAACTTAAATTCCTGCAAAAGAGTAAAAGTACTACAAGGCACGATAGGTACTTTAGTCATAGCAGATCAATCCGCTGAAGTACTACTGGCAAACATCAACCGCAACATCCTCCTGGAAGAAATGGGAGAATACGCCAGGGTTCTCAAAAAGAACGGCACCTTGCTGCTGAGTGGATTTTACGAAGAAGATATAGAGGCTCTGACTCAAAAAGCCAATTCAGTTGGCCTACAAGTGATAGCCACGAAACTAAAAGATAAATGGGCATTAATGAAATGCGTGAAAGTCTAGTGAAGTATATCAGGGGATTAGTTGTCGTTGCGTTGCTGACGTGTGGCTTTACTGTGCAGGCACAGATGAAGTTCTCATCCGATCCTGCTGTTTTTCCCAACGACGTTACCACACTTTTATCTCTTTCCAAAAACGAAGTCGCCATTCAATCGGCCCAGCAATTCACGGGTGTCTGGGGTTCTTTCTCTGAACCGGAAAAAAAGAAGATCATTGAGACCGCTCAGAAATTACAGAAATCAAAAAAACTAAGAACCTTTCCCGACTTTTCTAATTTCTTTGCTACGCTTCACCTCATCAAATCAAAAGGATTGACAGGAAATGAAGTAGATACTTTTTTGATCATCAATTCCAAACTGGTAGACCAGTTGGATAGTCGCAAGTTCGGATCTTTTCTATCCGGCACCAGACTTGTCCTGGAGAAGCAGATGTTGTTTGAGTCCAAGTTCAATAACCTCTATTTTACAGGCGGTACCTATTCTTTCTCTGTGGTAGAAGCAGCACCCGATCAGAGCGCCATAGAAGAAACACCTCCTCAGGAAGAACTGACAACAGATCCTTTGGATGCTGCTGGTTGGGACAATGCCTCTACTGAGGAAGCCTGGGGTACGACAACCGAAGATCCTGCTGCGACAACCGAAGATGTGCAAGCGAAGCCAGAAGAAGAGGAAGTACTGGACTATAGCATTGGTTACGAATCGGCTCCGCAGCCTGCCATTATAGGATCAGTGATTGTATTTGATCATACCGACATTACGTTGGTGACACCTTACGATTCGGTACAAATTAAAAATGTTTCCGGCGCCTTACGTTTGTCAGATTTCTTATTCATTGCCAACGGCGGCAAGGTTGATTTCTCTTCCGCCGGTGCAACCGATGCGTACTGCGAATTGAGCAAGTATAATTTTCCTGTAAAGAGTTACAAGTTTGAAGCAGCCGATGCCAAGCTGTATTACCCGGCCAGAACGGACTCTGTAGTGAGTGGTGTATTCAAACTCAACAGCCAGAAATATAAAGATCCTAGCGATAAAAACTGGCCGCGTTTTATTTCTTATAAAAGTAATATTCCGGTTAAGGGTTTAGGTGATAACATCAAGTATCAAGGTGGTTTATCCATTGCAGGGAAAAGAATCTATAGTTCTTCTTTAGATGAAGGCTTCTCGAAGATAGAAATATTGCACAACGGACAACCCACGATCCGTGCAGTATCCAACCGTTTTCAGTTGGGAGACTCCATCATCAGCAGTGCCTTTACTTCTATTTCTGTTTACCAGGAAAAAGATTCTATCTTTCATCCGGGAGCTGTATTCAAATACAACAAGAATACGTCACAGTTGAGACTCACCAAAACAGGTGGTTTCAGAATGGCTCCATTCATCGATAGTTACCATAAAATTGAAATCACGGCAGATGCTTTGTCGTGGGACATGAACACAAGTAAAATCATTTTTGAAATCGTGAACGCAAGAGGTCAGATTGCTGCCATGTTTGAATCGCAGGAATATTTCAGCGAGCAAAAATACTCGAAGCTGCAAGGGATCTATCGTTTCCATCCATTGGCGATTGTGATGGGTTACTCTGACAGTAAAAAGAAAAAAGGATTTTATGCGAATGATCTGGCAGCAGAATATAAGATCGATCCGGTTACAATAAAAGGTTCTATGTTGTCTTTGATGAAGCAGGGATTTATCGAATACAATCCGCGTACCGGCTACATCAAGGT
Source organism: Chitinophagaceae bacterium (assembly GCA_028288365.1). Classification (GTDB taxonomy): domain Bacteria; phylum Bacteroidota; class Bacteroidia; order Cytophagales; family Cytophagaceae; genus JACMQM01. The sequence goes on from JAQBNU010000069.1 coordinate 66,890, forward strand.
AAAAGAAAAAGTAAGGCATTACGTGTTGTCGAGACGCGATAAAAAAGATTATGACAACATCACGTTTATTTCTATTTCTCCTTCGGGTAACAACGCCGTGCTGGATTTGAGTACAAAAGAGTTGACCGTAAAAGGTGTAAGCGTAGTATACATCAGTGATTCGTTGAACGTCAACATTGTTCCGGATAGCAATACCATTGTCATTCAACAAAACCGTGATTTTAAATTCAACGGAAGAATCAATACAGCTCAATTCCAGTTTGTCGGTACAGAATTTCAATTCAATTACGACAGCTTCTTTGTAAGAATGCCAAACATCAACGAAATCAAGTTATCTGTAAAAGACAAAGATTCTACAGTGGCTGCTGATTCGCTCGATGAAAAGAAGGGTGGTAAACAACGTACATTGGGCAACGAATTGCGCTACTCCAGCGGTACGTTGTACATCAACAAACCCGACAACAAATCCAGCAGAAAGAAATTTCCGGAGTACCCTATTTTTGATGCGACCACAGGAGCTACTGTGTTTTTTAATAAAAAACAGGTAGCCAGTGGATCATACGATACCACGATTCAATTTGAAATTCCACCTTTTAAAGTGGATAGTCTGTCTGCCTCAGATCCCGCGGCCATTGGGTTTGACGGTACCTTTAAAACCGGTGATATCTTTCCTGATTTCAAGGAGAAGCTCGTCGTCATGCCCGATTATTCGCTGGGCTTCAAACACGAAGCGCCAATAGAAGGATATCCTTTGTACAAAGGGAAGGGTAAATTTTTCAATGTCATCAACCTCGACAACCAGGGTATCAGAGGTGACGGTAGAATCGAATACTTGAATACAACATTGTATTCCAAAGACTTTGTATATTTCAAAGATTCTGTATTGACGGTTGGTACTAATATGGATACCAAGATCGGAAGGAATCACTTGCTGGATACGTCCATCACGTTTCCGGATATACAAGTACAAAGCTATCGTTTGAAATGGCTGGTCAAGCAAGACAGCATGATGATCTCTAACCTGGCGGATCCATTCCACTTGTACAAGGCTACGGCGAACATGCAGGGTACATTGGTCAATTCTGAAAAAGGAATGTTTGGTATCGGTGTGCTATTTACCAGAGGTTCTTCTTCAGAATCACTGGACTTCCATTTCGAAGAGAAAAAATTTGGTGCAAGAAATGCCGGTTTCTCGATCAAGTCCAGCAATCCCGACAAGCCTGCGTTGAGAGCAACCGATGTGAAATTGGATTTCGATTTGGAAGCCAATACAGCGACATTCAAACCAGAAGTAGAAGGCTTTGCAAGTACGGAGTTTCCTTACGGACAATATAAAACATCATTGGATAAAGGGCTCTGGGATCTGGAGAAGAAAAAGATTTTCATGACCAAGCCTGAAGGAGTGGACATCAGTAAGTCGTATTTCTATTCTATTCGTCCCGATCAGGATTCATTGGTGTTCAATGCAACCAATGCGATTTACGAAATCGAATACTTGACACTGAACATCTACGGTGTGCCTTATATCAATGTATGCGACAGCAGGGTGTATCCGGACAGTGGTAAAGTATTCATCGAGGAAAATGCCGTGATGCGTACGCTCACCAAATCTAAATTGTTGTGTGATACCATTACCAAATACCACAATCACTATGACGGTACCATCGATGTATTGGGTCGTAATAAATTCAATGGACAAACGATCTATCAATATGTAAACCTTGGTGAAGACACACTTTC
>JAQBNU010000072.1 GCA_028288365.1 Chitinophagaceae bacterium
CACTCACCACCATCTTATCCGCTTCTTGTCGCACGATAGGTCGCTGACCTCTAACCATTACCACACCACTTTCTTTGTATTCAGATTTCATGATGACATCCAGAGAGACTATAGTAGAATCGCCAACCTCAAATGCAGATGTCATCGCTTTTTTAAATCCTATTTGTAATACTGCAAGGGTATATTTTCCAGGTACTACCTTTTCAAATTTATAAACACCCAAACTATCGCTCAACGTCACTCCAGCTTCCGTAGAATCTGGAAGTCGCAATAAAATAACGTTGGCCAGTTCAATCGCAACGTTGCCTTCATCTTTGATCGTACCCACTACGCCAGCAGTTTGACCACATGCTCCCTCAGAAAAAAGTAAGAATACAGTACTCGTCCACAACACATAAAAAAACTTTACCATGATCCCTTTTACGCTCCTTAATTTAAAACAATAAGTTCTATAAAAAACATGAATTGCACTTTGCAAAACTGTAAAAAGACTATGCATTATCAGAAACGCAAATTCTCTTTAGTACAATGCAAAGAATTATATCTCTTTGCGCATTAAAAAATAAAATATATCGACTACCTGATTATAGGTATAGAAAGATGCATTGCACCGCTAATCAGTAGACTGGGAGTTTATAGACAAAAACGAACGATTGAAAGCACAATTGTAACTATAGACGGATTTATCGCTCACGACATCAGATCTTTTACTATTTTTAAATAAAAATGCCTAAGAACCAGCGATTCGTCGCACATCTTATATTCTGGGCCATACACATTGCCTTTACACTCTATGCCTGGGACCTGTCGTATTATGAAAAAGGTTTCCTGGGATGGTTTATTGCCATATACTTCATGGGTGTAGCTAGCAATTTGCTATTTTTTTACAACAACTATTTTGTACTCGCTCCACGGTTTCTTCTTCAAAAAAAATATACCCTTTATGTTTTATTTTCACTTCTGAATATAGGCTTGTTTATCTGCTCCAAAGCCATGATATGGAATGGATTCAAATTCATAGACGGTTATTTTTTAGAACGGCAGAGAGCTGGTATTGCTTATAACACGTTGTTCTATTTTCTCATCAGCACCGCGTTTAGTATCTATGAAAACTGGCAAAAAAGTGAACAGAAAAAAATAGCGCTGAAACAAGAACTCAAAGAAACTGAACTGCTTTACCTCAAGTCGCAAATGAGTCCGCATTTTTTATTCAATACATTGAATAATATATACAGCTTGTCTTTGAGCAACAATCCTCAAACCAGCTTATCCATAAGCCAACTGAAAGACTTGATGATTTATGTAGAAGAATTTGAATCTGGAAAAAAAATCACCTTAGCAAATGAAATTCACTACCTAAAAAGTTTTATAGCACTGAATCAATTGAGACACCATACACCCATTGACTTTCAATTGTCCAGCTCGGTCAATACACAATCCATTTACCTGGAACCAATGCTGTTTCTTCCTTTTCTGGAAAACGCCTTTAAGCATGGACTTGTCAATGAGACAAACAAAATATTTATTTCTTTATCCATCAATTCATCCAGTATTCTTTTCTATGTAAAGAACACCATTGGTATTCAAAAACGGAAAGACACGGTTGGTGGAATCGGAATAAAAAATGTCAGAAGAAGATTAGAGCTACTGCACAAAGGCAAGTATTCCCTTCATACTTATGTGAGTGATCATCATTTTGTTTCTGACCTTACCCTATTACTTTCATGAAACGAAATACGTTGATACTCCTTTTGCACGCTCTGTTTTGGACACAAAATGTATCTCGAAACTTAGTGTTTGACATGTTTCATAATCCTTATGTGATATTTGTTGAACAATCCCTCATCGCTTCTCTATGCTATTTGAATTATTTTTTCTTCTTCCCGTACATCTTAAAAAAAAACAAACTCAGTTATTATATTATTTGGATCATTGTATTCTGGGGAGGCTTTACAGTGATATACGCATCCTGGCTTTTCTTTCTTCTTCCTTATTTGTTCGACATAAAAATAGCCACTCGCTGGGCATGGATCGGAGGCTTTAATATTTCTTTTCTGTATGCAGCCATGAGTTCTGGTAGCCGTTTACTTGCCGACTGGAGCAATAACCAAAGCATGAATGAAAAACTGATGTTGCAAAAAACTTCTGCTCAAATTCAATGGGTCAAATCTAATGTCAATATTCCTTTCATGTTACAAGCCTTAGATCATGCGGAGAAAGTCGCTCTTGAATCTCCCAAAAAAGCGGAACAATCCATCATGTTCCTTTCCGATGTGTTGCGCTATGGATTGTATGAATCAGAATCAGAATACGTAAGTTTAAACCGCGAGATAGAAATCATCGAGGAATATGTATTACTCCAACACTTCATTACACCTGATACTCCGCTACAGCTTATTGTACAAGGTAACCCGAATGGATTAAAGGTAACGCCCAATATTCTATTGCGTTTCATTAATGTATGGAGAACTGAAATGTCGACACATCACTTACCATTGAATCCTTCACTTGTGTTAATTTGTCAACTCCAATCCTTACAATTGAATTTACCAGTGGGAGACATTCAAGATTCCATACTTAAACAGATCATTCAAAAAAATACCAGCTTCAATAATCTGCATTTTACCATCAGTTATGGACAAGAAGCGGGATACGTATTCCTTAAAATCATTAATTTAGACGTATGAAATTAAACTGCATCGCCATCGACGACGAACCACTGGCTTTAGATGTCATCGCATATCATGCGAGCAAAATTCCTTTTTTAAACCTCAAAGCAAAAGTCGGCAATGCCTTTGAGGCGATCGATTTGTTGCACAAAGAAAAATTTGATCTTATTTTTCTGGATATACAAATGCCAGAGTTGACAGGCTTTGAATTGTTGCGTACCATACAACACAAGCCTATGGTTATCTTCACTACGGCTTATCCCAACTTCGCACTGGAAAGCTATGAGCTCGATGCCGTAGATTATTTAGTGAAACCCATTCCCTTCGAACGGTTTTTAAAAGCAGTGAACAAAGTAAAGCAGCGCATGACACAACCTCCCGAAGCAACCGAAGTAACATCAACCACTTCTTCTTCGCCTGATTTTATGTTTGTCAAAACAGAATACAAAACCGTCAAGATTTTTCTGGATGAAGTGTTATACATAGAAAGCGAAAAAGACTACGTAGCCTTCCAACTCAAAAATGAAAAGATCCTTTCTTTGCTCAGCATGAAATCGGTAGAGGAATTTTTACCAAAAGAAAATTTTGTCCGTGTACACCGCTCCTTCATCATCGCCTTCAACAAGATCGAAGAGATAGAACGCAACAACATCATCATCTGTAAGAAGATTATTCCGGTGGGAGATAACTACAAAGACTTTTTTAAGTTGTTGATTGACGGGAAAAAATTATAAAAGGGACGAGCTAGGAGGAACGAAAAAACAAATCGTTCCTCCTAGCTCGTCCCTTATTTGATCAACGACAATAGACTATTTCTTTCTTTTATTATTTCGCTTGCTCTACCCACTTCCTCGCATTCACAAACGCCTCCAGCCATGGTGTGCAATCATCTGCGCGTTTGTCTTCCGGATAGTAACCGCACTGCCATGGGAACACACTGCGTTCCAAATGAGGCATCACCGCTAAGTGTCTGCCGCAATCCGACACAATACCTGCCGTGTTGTAGGGTGATCCGTTAGGATTCGCAGGATAGGTATCGTGACTGTATTGCATCGCGATGTTGTATTTTGATTTTTCGTAAGGCAATTTAAATTGACCTTCACCGTGTGCGACCCAAATGCCCAATTTATTTCCAGCAAGCGATTGCAACATGATGGACTTCGTATCAACCGGTACCGTTACATTCAAATAGATAGATTCGAATTTACCGGATGCATTGTGCAACATCTTCGGTTTCTCTTCGTGTTTTGGATATACCAGTCCTAACTCCACCATCGCCTGACAACCGTTGCATACGCCGAGTGACATGGTATCGGGACGAGCATAGAAGGCATCAAGTGCTGCTTTTGCTTTTTCATTGTACAAGAATGCACCGGCCCATCCTTTGGCAGAACCCAATACATCGGAGTTGGAGAAACCTCCAACAAAAACAATGAATTGTACATCACTCAAATCTTCTCTTCCACTGATCAAATCGGTCATGTGCACGTCTTTCACGTCAAAGCCTGCCAACCACATGGTATAAGCCATTTCACGATCTCCGTTCACACCTTTTTCACGGATGATGGCAGCTTTCACTCCTGTACTTGGGTCTCGATCAGGACTCAAATTCAATGCATCGAAGGAGCCTTTGAAATCAGCAGAGAAGTTAAATTCTATACCGTGTTTTTTATAGGAATCAAAACGCTCCTTCGCCAGTTCAGGTTTCGTTTGTTTTTGATCCAATAAGTGTGACGTCTTATACCATACCTCGCGGTAGGCGGCAATATTCAACTCAATATTTTTTCCCTTATGCGTGATGTCTATGCTTTCAGAAGGTTCTATTTTTCCGATGATCAAACATCTTGCGCCTTTTCTTTGCAACTCATCGTAGACACCTTGCACATCTCTCGCTTGTAAAACCCATGCAGGATTTTCAGCGAAGAGCAATTTAATCAGGTCATCTTCTCCAAATGCATCGGCGTTGATATCTAATCCGATTCCATTGTTTGGAAAACACATTTCCAACAACGTCGTGATCAATCCACCGGATGACACGTCATGACCTGCTAAGATCATTCCTTCTTTGATCACATCTTGTACCGCGTTGAACGCGTCTGCAAAGTAATCTACATTTTTAATATCGGGTGTGGTATTGCCTAAGCGATTGACTACTTGTCCCAAAGAAGAACCAGCCAATGCAAAAGGCATCGAACTCAAATCGATATAGATCAATCCTGATCCAGGAATGTTTGACAAGTCTGGTGTCACGACTTTGCGTACATCGGTTACTTCGCCTGAAGCACTGATGATGACAGTGCCTGGAGAGTATACGACCGTACCATCTTTGTATTTTTGTGTCATGGACAAAGAATCTTTGCCCGTAGGAATGTTGATGCCTAATGTAATGGCCATGTCACTCACCGCTTCTACTGCGGTGTACAGGCGTGCATCTTCGCCAGGATTTTTGCATGGCCACATCCAGTTGGCACTGCAGGATACGCCAGCCAATCCTTCATCGATTGGAGCGAAGACAAGATTCGTTAACGACTCCGCAAGCGCCAGTCTTGATCCTGCTGCTACGTCTACCAATGCCGCTGCCGGTGCATGTCCTATGGCTGTGGCTACACCAGCCTTACCTCTGTGATCCAATGCCATCACACCGACATTGCTGAGCGGCAATTGCAATGGACCTACGTTTTGTTGTTGTGCGACTTTTCCTGTTACGGAACGATCCACTTTATTCGTCAACCAGTCTTTGCATGCTACCGATTCCAATTGCAATACAGCTGTGAGCAAAGATTCCAGGTCTTCTTGTTTGTAAGTGATTTCCTGTAATGTTTGTTGAATGGTTTTATCGGTCATGATGGTACGCGGTGCGTTACCAAACATATCTTCCAACTTCAGATCGACAGGTTTCTCTCCGGTCTTCTCCGATTCAAAAGTAAAACGATGATCACCTGTGATGTCACCGACTACATACATCGGCGCACGCTCACGGTCGGCGATGCGTTGTATCATATCCACATCTTGTGGTTTGATCACCAAGCCCATTCTTTCCTGCGATTCGTTACCGACAATTTCTTTGAATGAAAGTGTGGGATCTCCAACAGGTAATTTATCAATGTTGATGTGTCCGCCTGTAGCTTCTACTAATTCAGATAAACAATTTAAATGTCCACCTGCTCCGTGATCGTGAATGGATACGATAGGATTTGATCTTGTTTCCATCAACGCACGGATCACATTGAAGACACGTTTTTGCATTTCAGGATTGGAACGTTGAATGGCATTCAATTCAATATTGCTTTTGAATACGCCTGTATCGACAGAAGACACGGCCGATCCTCCCATACCGATGCGGTAGTTATCTCCACCCATCACAACGACTTTGTCGTCTTTAACCGGTTCGCGTTTTTGTGCGTCGTTGAACAAACCATAACCTACGCCACCGGCTAGCATGATCACTTTATCAAAGCCGTATCGCTTGTCCCCTTCTTCATGTTCGAAAGTCAATACCGATCCGTTGATCAACGGTTGTCCAAATTTATTTCCAAAATCAGAAGCGCCGTTAGAAGCCTTGATCAAAATATCCATCGGTGTTTGATACAACCATGGACGTTCTGCCATGCCACTTTCCCATGCCCTGTCTTTTTCCAAACGGGAATAAGACGTCATGTAAACCGCTGTACCGGCCAGCGGTGCTGAACCTACTCCACCGGCAATACGATCGCGGATCTCTCCACCTGCACCTGTTGCTGCACCGTTGAAGGGTTCTACTGTTGTTGGGAAATTATGCGTTTCTGCTTTGAGTGATAAGACAGAAGCGACTCTGCTCACTTTGAAAAAGTCTGCCTGATCCTGACGTGCCGGAGCAAATTGTTCGATCATCGGACCTTTCGTAAAAGACACGTTGTCTTTGTAAGCAGAGACTACTTTGTTGGGATTGAATTCTGTGGTCTTGCGAATCATCTTGAACAAAGACAATTCTTTCGCTTCTCCATCGATCACAAATTGACCGTTGAAAATTTTATGACGACAATGTTCTGAGTTCACTTGTGAAAAACCAAACACTTCACTGTCGGTCAATTTTCGTCCGATGCGTTTGGCAACACCATCCAAATACGAGACTTCTACTTCGCTAAGTGCAAGTCCTTCCTGTTGGTTATATGCGGCAATGTCTTCGATATGTCGAATCGGTTCTGGTTGTGCCTTGATGTGAAAGATCTGTTGATCCAATCCATCACAGATTACTTCCAGCATACGATCGTGAACAGCGTCTTTATAAGGAACTACATCAAATGTCTCGATGCGTTGAATGCCTTGCAGTCCCATGTTTTGCGTGATCTCTACAGCATTGGTACTCCATGGCGTGATCATCTCACGACGAGGTCCTTTGTAGAAGCCCGATAACTGGGCATCAGGCAACAGCGTGCCGTCGAGCAACCATTCGAGTTTAGAAATAGCTGGAGCAGCAAGCTGCTGACCTACTTGTATAGCGTAGATCTGATTGTGTTTATTACGAGCAAATACGATGGCCATTGTACGAATGGAATTGAGATATAAAGATAAGAAAAATAAGGCAGGAGAAAGAGGGATTTATGAACATCGTGGAAGATTTTAAACAACAGGATACCAGCCATTTGAAATCAGTCTATGCCCAAGACCAGAAAGGCTTTCCCCAGCATTGACAAGCTTGAGGAAAGCAATTAAAAATAATCGTTAACTTGTACAGTCTACTCCTGACTGGGATAGACCATCAGCAACACGAAAATTTCATCCCATGGAAAATGTATTTTACGAAGGACAAGTGCTCTGGTCACAGATTGACGCCAACATGCATTTGCGCCATTCTGCCTATGCAGACTTTGGAGCACAGGCAAGACTAAACCTCCTTGAAAAATCAGGATTCAGCACCGCTTTATTTTACAAGTTAAATCTGGGACCCATTCTTTTTAGAGAAGAACTCATTTACCTGAAAGAAGTCAAAATGAACGATACGGTTCGCGTCACGTGTGCCATGACAAAAATGAGGCAAGACGGTTCACGCTGGTCATACAAACATGAGATCTACCGCAGTGATGGAGTGAAAGCCGCCGAAATAAATGTAGACGGCGCATGGATCGATACCTTAAAACGTAAAATTACAGGTCTTCCTCCCGATTTAATCCTTCAATTGGGTGACATCCCTAAAAGCGATAATTACGTCGAAGACTGGATCCCTGAAAACTAAGAACTACGTGGTATACACCTCTATTCCATCTGTTGAGGCATTCTGCGTTGGAGCGGTTTTATTAATGGAAGAAGTAGGGATATATCTCTTTACTTATCCTACCTTTGTAGTGAGTCTTTTGTAGACTTTTCTAACATTTCCCATACTACATGTCATTTGAAAATTTAAAACTTATTGATCCCATCCTGAAAGCCTTAAAAGAAGAGGGATACAGTCAACCAACACCCATACAAGAACAATCTATTCCTGTGATCCTGCAAGGCAAAGACCTTTTAGGTTGTGCGCAAACAGGCACAGGTAAAACAGCAGCCTTCGCCATTCCTATTTTGCAATTGCTGAATGAAAAAAAAGGCAACGATAAAAACAAAAGAGCGATCAAAGCATTGATCGTTACGCCTACCAGAGAATTGGCCATTCAAATCAGTGAAAGTTTTAATGCCTATGGAAAACATACGGGCCTTAGAAATACAGTAGTTTTCGGTGGCGTTTCTCAAAAAGCTCAAACCGATGCGCTACAAAAAGGAGTGGATATCCTCATCGCTACGCCAGGTCGTTTGCTGGATCTGATTCAACAACGATTCGTCAACTTACAAAGTCTTGACATCTTCGTACTCGATGAAGCGGACCGTATGCTCGACATGGGTTTCATCCACGATGTAAAAAAACTATTGGCCATCATTCCTACTAAAAGACAATCCCTCTTCTTCTCTGCAACCATGGCTCCGGCTATTGTGAAATTGGCAGAGTCGATTTTAAATCATCCAACATCTGTTTCGGTAACACCTGTTTCTTCTACCGCAGAAACCATCAAGCAGTTTGTTTATTTTGTAGATCAAAAAAATAAAAACTCTTTGTTGTCGCATGTATTAGCAGACAAAGCCATCGGCACGGCATTGGTCTTTACACGCACCAAACACGGTGCGAATAAAGTGACCAAATACCTGCTCTCTAAAAACATCACAGCAGAAGCCATACATGGCAACAAATCTCAAACAGCCAGACAAAACGCGCTGCAAAATTTCAAGAACAGAACCACTCGTATTCTTGTCGCCACAGACATTGCTTCCAGAGGCATCGATATCGACGACCTGACGCACGTGATCAATTTTGAAATCCCTAACATTTCTGAAACCTACGTACACCGTATCGGCAGAAGCGGTAGAGCGGGAGCAAAAGGAACTTCGTTTTCTTTTTGCGATGCGGATGAAAAAGAATTTTTGAGAGACATTGAAAAACTGATCGGCAAAAAAATACCGGTGGTAGAAGATCATCCTTTTCCGATGACCAACGACAGACCTGAACAAAAAGCACAGGCTCAACATACGCTTCGTCCAAAACAAAACAAGCCTAGTTCTTCTGCCAGAAAAAAATCCAATACTTCTTCTGCGCGTCCTGCTTCGGGCAACTCTTCCTCTCGTCCCGCTGCTTCGGGTAATTCATCTTCTCGTCCATCGTCTTCAGGCAACGGTCGTTCGTCAGGAGCACCTAAGAAAAAATGGTCAGGTGGTGCAGATCCTAACGACAATAGAAATTATTAATATTGTTTTTCCACCAATAAAAAAGAGGCATTCCATATCAGTGAATGCCTCTTTTTTATGATGTCTTTATGACAAACAACACGGTCACTTTCCGTGAGCCATCGCTTCATATAAACTTAAATACGCTTCTGCATTTTGCTTCCAGGAATACCTAGAAGCATATTCTTTTAAAGCTTCGGAGAAGGATTTTTCATCGCTGTTATAAATGTGCATGCCATTAGCAAAAACGTGTGCCATGTGTTCGGCATCAAAATTATCCCAATAGAAAGCCATGTTCCCTCCTATCTCGGGCAAACTGGTACAGCGGGAAGAAAATACCGGCTTGCCACATAACATTGCTTCGATGACAGGCAAACCAAATCCTTCGTACAAAGAAGGAAATACAAATGCAGAACAATGATGGTAATAATAATTTTTTTCTTCTTCCTCTATACTTCCTGTCAATACTACACGATCTTCTAAACCATATTTCGCAATGGCTTCCATGATCTCTGCAGCGTATGCATGATTATCATTTCCTGCGATGATCAAGGTATAATCTTCCAGTTCAGGTTGACTCATCATATCTACTAACACTAAAAAATTCTTTTTAGGTTTTACCACTCCTATCGTAAACAAAAATTCTCCTGTAGGTATCCAGGCCGGTTGCGTCATGTGTTTCGCGTCCGGTGTTTTGACGCCGTTATAAATCACGCTATTCGATTTCCCTTTCAGGTCCACAAACTTTAAGGCTTCCTCTTGCGCAAACTGAGAAATGAATGTGATATGATCGGCTCTTTCTATTTTAGTTTGTAAGGTATTCAATCTTTTATTGGCCTTCTCTTTTGATTTTTCATACATGAAATTCAAATCGTGTATGGTCAACAAATAGGGAACTCCACGAGGCGGCATATACGCAGAGTCCTGATGAATAGCGTGCCATAGCGCATACTTCTTATTGAGAATAGGAAACCATCTCCTGGCCAGCGAAAGATTGACATAGTGCATATTGCCATCAAACTTATCCTTGAAATTCCAGGGGATTAAAAAACTCAAAGATAAATTGGTAGAGCGGGAAGCAACAGAAAGTTCATGACCAAAATTTAATGACACTTGCCCCAAACCGGAGTTAAGGTCTTTTAATTTTCCGAGGTCAACTAATATTTTTCTCAAAACACTAAAAATTAAATTTATCTGAAGTCCTTGTTGATGTTGCCGAATTGGCTCGATATTGGCGTCTCGCCAACATCCGTTGAAATGAAACGATGAGTCAACTCTACAAAAACACTTGTATACATTGTAAATCCATCACCTGTTGGTGAGACGCCAACAAGAAGTTTAATTATTGACCACACGTGTCCACACATCTGTTCTGCCAATCAAAGAAATACCAATGTATCCTCTCACATGCAACGTGGTACCGTTATCTTTTAAAGCCAGGTTGCACGAGTAGGTTTTACCTTCTTCCGGATCATAAATATGACCGTCTTCCCATTCGTTGCCGCCGACAAATTTAAAAGCCGTCAATAGCATCATGCCCATCAGTTGTTGTTTTCGTTTGGATTCATCCGGATTGTTAATATCCGTTTTCGGTTTTCCGTCTTTCAACGGTTCTATCATCCAAGAGATGGTTCCATAATAAAGATCGTTCTTCTTGAAAATTTTGATCCTGGCTTTTTTATTACCGGTTAACCATTCACCTATGATTTGTTCTTCTCCTGTAGGATAAAAAGTAAACGAAGCCATCACAATACTTAAAGCGATGAGCACTCCTGGAATGAATCGATTCATAAGCTCTTCCGTTTGGTTGATGAAATCAATATAATAAAAAAAGCACAGCAAGAAAAATCTTGCTGTGCTAATACTAATTAAGCGTCAGGCCAATTATTTTTTATCGCCCTGTACTTCTTCGTAATCTACGTCGGTTACGCTGTCTTTCTCAGATGATGCACCTGCTGCACCAGCATCAGCACCACCTTGCGGTTGTGCATACATTTCCTGAGAAGCATTTTGCCATGCCGTATTCAAAGCAGCCATAGCGCTATCGATACCGTTTGGATCTTTCGCTTCGAAGGCTGTTTTCAAATCCGTTAAAGAACTTTCGATAGCAGATTTATTACCAGCAGATAATTTATCTCCGTACTCACTCAATTGTTTTTCCGTTTGGAAAATCAATGAATCAGCCTGGTTGATTTTTTCTACTTTATCACGCTCTAATTTATCGGCAGACTCGTTCGCTTTCGCTTCGTTCTTCATGCGCTCGATGTCTTCCGGTGTTAATCCAGAAGATGCTTCGATACGGATTTTTTGTTCTTTACCTGTTCCTTTATCTTTTGCCGAAACATTCAAGATACCGTTGGCATCTACGTCGAACGTTACTTCTACTTGAGGAAGTCCTCTTGGTGCAGGAGGAATACCGTCTAAATGGAAACGTCCAATCGTACGGTTGTCTTTTGCCATCGGTCTTTCTCCTTGCAACACATGGATCTCAACCGTCGGTTGATTGTCAGATGCCGTAGAGAATACTTCTGATTTTTTAGAAGGAATAGTCGTGTTGGCTTCGATCAACTTCGTGAATACCCCCCCCATTGTTTCGATACCCAATGCCAATGGAATAACATCCAACAACAATACATCTTTCACTTCACCGGTCAATACACCACCTTGAATCGCAGCACCTACAGCTACTACTTCATCAGGGTTTACTCCTTTAGATGGTTTTTTACCGAAGAATTTTTCTACTTCTTCCTGTACTTTTGGAATACGGGTAGAACCACCAACTAAGATCACTTCGTTGATTTGGCTGATGTTCAACCCCGCGTCTTTCAATGCTTGACGGCAAGGCTCCAATGTACGTTGGATCAAAGAATCCGATAATTGCTCGAATTTAGCTCTGCTCAATGTTCTTACCAAGTGTTTCGGAATACCGTTCACTGGCATGATGTAGGGCAAGTTGATTTCTGAAGAAGCAGTACTTGATAATTCAATCTTCGCTTTTTCAGCTGCTTCTTTCAAACGTTGAAGTGCCATAGGATCTTTACGCAAGTCTATGCCTTCGTCGTTTTTAAATTCATCTGCCAACCAAGAGATGATCACTTCATCAAAGTCATCACCACCAAGATGAACATCACCGTTGGTTGATTTCACTTCGAATACACCATCACCCAACTCAAGGATCGATACGTCAAATGTACCACCACCCAAGTCAAATACTGCGATGATCGCATCCTGATTTTTCTTATCTAGTCCATAAGCTAAAGCTGCTGCCGTAGGCTCGTTGATGATACGCTTCACGTCAAGACCTGCAATCTGACCTGCTTCTTTCGTTGCTTGTCTTTCTGCATCGTTGAAATAAGCCGGTACAGTAATCACCGCTTCTTTCACTTCATGACCCAAATAATCTTCTGCTGTTGTCTTCATTTTTTGAAGAATCATTGCAGAAATTTCTTGTGGTGTATACAAACGATCACCGATGCGAACGCGCGGTGTATCGTTACTTCCACCTTCTACTTTGTAGGAAATACGACCTTCTTCGCTGCCCACTTTGGAAAATTTCTTTCCCATGAAGCGTTTGATAGAAGATACTGTATTTGTAGGGTTAGTAATGGCCTGACGTTTTGCAGGATCACCAACTTTGCGTTCTCCATTTTCTAGAAACGCTACAATGGACGGTGTCGTCCTTTTTCCTTCGCTATTAGGAATGACAACTGGTTCGTTACCTTCCATTACAGCAACGCATGAGTTAGTTGTTCCTAAGTCGATGCCTATAATTTTGCCCATAATTGTGTTTTTTTGCTTTTTTAAAATCTGCTTACGTATTTACAATCACTATGCCAGTTGCCTTGTTTGTGACAAACTGGCATAGCTTTTAAAGCCTCTGTCAGGCTATTTTTTAACTTGTCTCAAATCATGACAATTGGACTTCGTCAAGATTGATGAACTGGAAATTGCCTTCTTTGTCCAGGGAAAGCTCTATGATGCTGTCTTTTTTGACACGACCGGCTAAAATTTCTTTCGATAACTCATTTAGAATTTCCCGCTGCATGACTCTTTTCAAGGGTCTTGCTCCAAATTGAGGATCATAACCGAGGTAAGCCAATTTATCCAAAGACGTATCTGTAGCCTCTATTTTAATACCGCTTTCTTCCAGTCGTTTCTGAATGATCTTGAACTGTATGTCTACAATCTTGCGAATTTCTTTGCTGCTCAAAGGTTTGAACATCACGATTTCATCGATGCGGTTCAGGAACTCCGGCCTGATGGTTTGACGCAGTAAAGCGACCACTTGTTCTTTCGTTTTCTCTACGATTTCTTCTTCGTTATCTGAATGAA
>JAQBNU010000081.1 GCA_028288365.1 Chitinophagaceae bacterium
CCCGATGCATCACATACTCCTGATGCCGTAATTTGAATAATGTATGTTCCTGCACCGGCAGCATTGACCTGACTAAGAGCCCAGGGTAATGAACCTGGATTGAGCGCATGCCAACCTCCTGTGGTAGTGGTATTGACAACAAAAGTCGTGACAGCCGATACCTTTAAAAAGGCCAAAAATGCGATCGCAAACATTAATATTTTCTTCATATGAGTTGGAGTCTTATGTAAGCTTTATACCTTTTAATATCACTATAGTAACTTACTTTTATTATAAATATCTCAGCAAAAGTACGATTTTAAGCGTTTTATAATAGCACCTTTAAGAAGACCAAACTCAATATTATGTAATATTGGAGCTATAATGTCATCTTAAAAAAACACAAAATACCAATGAAGCTAAAAAAGGAGTGTTTGCGCTTAAAAAACAACTCAAAAAGTATGTAACAATATTTTAAGTATTTATGGATGAGTTCTAAGTTAAAATAGACAAACAAGCATTTTTATCCTCTTTTTAAGGAATTATAAGACTGCAAGGCTAACATTCAGCAAAAAAGCCAAAGTATAGTATATCAAGATCAATGAAATAGAAAGAGAGCCGATAAATCCATTTCGCTCTCTTTCTATTTCTCCATTAAGCCCCCTTTACAGGATTTAGGGGCAAGACAGATAGAGCTCACTACAACATGAAAGCATTGTTATGGAATTTTCCCCTATAGAGGCTTCCCCTTAACAAAAAAAGCCGCATCCTGAATCAGGATGCGGCTTTTGAAAAGGCAGATGATATTACTTCAACTTATCTATTACTGCTTTAAATGCTTTAGGGTCATTCAAAGCCAAATCAGCCAATACTTTGCGGTTTAAGGCAATGCCTGATTTACTTAATTTTCCGATGAACTGAGAGTACGACAATCCTTGCTCACGAGAAGCAGCATTGATACGTTGTATCCACAAAGAGCGAAACTCTCTTTTCTTTTGTTTACGATCTCTGTAAGCGTAAACCAGACCTTTTTCAACAGCGTTTTTCGCTACGGTCCATACATTTTTTCTACGTCCAAAATAGCCTTTGGCTAATTTTAGAATTTTCCTTCTTCTTTCTCTAGAAGCAACGGAAGGCACTGATCTTGGCATTTCTTACTTGTTTTTGGTCTTTGGTGGCCTCATTGCTCTTGATACCAAAGCCCGGGTGAAACATGGAACCTTCCCGCGCGTTTCGCGGAAATTAGATTTTAAGCATTGCTCTGACATTGTTCATGTCGGCATCGCTTACCAGGGTAACGTGAGTTAATCCTCTTTTGCGTTTAGTGCCTTTTTTTGTCAGGATATGGCTCTTAAAAGCGTGTTTACGCTTAATTTTGCCTGTTCCTGTCAATTTAAAGCGTTTTTTCGCCCCTGACTTTACTTTAACTTTTGGCATGATTACTTATTATTTATTGATAAACCTTAGGTTACTTAACGATTGAACGATCCTTATTTCGCTGCTTTTCCTTTCGGAGTCAACATCAGGAACATTCTTTTACCTTCTAATCTTGGCAACTCTTCTACCTTCCCTACTTCTTCCAATGCCTGTGCAAAGCGAAGCAACAAAATCTCACCTCTTTCTTTGTAGACAATACTACGGCCTACAAAATGAACATACGATTTTACTTTGTGCCCATCTTTCAAAAAGCCAATGGCATGTTTCACTTTAAAGTCAAAATCATGCTCATCTGTATTCGGTCCAAAACGAACTTCCTTCACAACGACCTTGTGAGTCTTTGCTTTCAGCTCTTTTTGTTTTTTCTTTTGTTCGTATTTAAACTTAGAGTAGTCTATGATACGGCAAACAGGAGGTTCAGCATTCGGAGAAATTTCAACAAGATCCAGGTTCAACTTGCGAGCCATGTCTATAGCGTCTCTCACGTTCATGACAGATGCTTCATTGTCTTCTGAAATAACCCTTACTTGAGGAGCTTTGATGAACTCATTGATTCTGTGTTCGTCTTTTTTGGGTGCTCTTGGTACGTATTGCCTTAATGCCATTAAGAAATTTTCTCTCCTTGTTTTTTTAATAAATGAGTTGCAAATATCGCAAAAAATCAATCCATTACACAATAACCTGCCTTTTTTTTACTGGGCAGGTTTCAAAGCCTGTTGGATTTCTTCTTTAAATAGCGCAATGAACTCCGGAATGCTTATGCTGCCTTTGTCACCCTCTCCATGTTTTCTTATAGAGATCTTATTTTCAGCTACTTCCTTCTCTCCTATCACCAACATGTAAGGGATCTTCGTCACTTCTGCATCACGGATCTTTTTGCCAATCTTTTCATCTCTATGGTCTATGTATCCACGAATGTCTTCAGTCAACAATTGAGAGTAAACACTTTCAGCGTAATCCTTGAACTTATCCGAAATCGGCAAGATTACGATTTGCTCGGGTGATAACCACAAAGGGAAGTTCCCGCCGCAATGTTCGATCAGGATCGCCACAAAACGTTCGATCGAACCGAACGGAGCACGATGTATCATCACCGGACGGTGTTTCTGGTTATCCGAACCGATGTATTCCAATTGGAAACGCTCCGGCAACTGGTAATCGACTTGTATCGTTCCCAACTGCCACTGACGTCCCAACACATCCTTTACCATGAAGTCCAGCTTAGGGCCGTAGAAAGCGGCTTCACCCAACTCTGTAACGGTATTCAATCCCTTTTCAGCTGCCGATTCTATAATAGCAGATTCTGCTTTTTGCCAGGCTTCATCTGTTCCAAAATATTTCGATTTGTTTTCCGGATCACGAAGCGATATCTGCGCTTTGTATTCTTTGAAACCAAACACTTCAAACACATACATCACCAGGTCGATCACTTTCAGGAATTCTTCTTTCACCTGATCCGGGCGACAGAAGATGTGCGCGTCGTCTTGTGTAAAGCCTCTGACCCTCGTCAATCCATGCAACTCACCACTTTGCTCGTAACGGTATACGGTTCCAAACTCCGCCAGTCGCAAAGGCAATTCTTTATAGGAACGCGGACGTACTTTATAAATCTCACAATGATGCGGACAATTCATTGGCTTCAACAAAAACTCTTCTCCTTCGTTTGGAGTTTTGATGGGTTGAAATGAATCTGCACCATATTTTTCATAGTGACCCGAAGTGATGTACAATTCTTTATTGCCAATATGTGGTGTTACCACCGGTGAATAGCCGGCTTTCAGCTGAGCGCGCTTTAGGAAATTTTCCAAACGCTCTCTCAACATGGCTCCTTTCGGTAACCACAAAGGCAAACCCATTCCTACCTTTTCAGAAAACGCAAACAACTCCAATTCCTTACCCAACTTACGGTGATCACGTTTCTTCGCTTCTTCCAATAGCGTCAGGTAATCGGTCAGTTCCTTTTGTTTAGGAAAAGTGATGGCATAGATACGGGTCAGTTGCTTGTTCTTCTCATCTCCTCTCCAATAAGCTCCCGCAACGTTCATCAGCTTCACTGCTTTGATGAAACCGGTGTCCGGTATATGAGGACCGCGACACAGGTCTACGAAATTTCCTTGCGTATAGAACGTGATGCTACCATCTTCCAATCTTTCTAACAAGTCTAACTTATAAGGATCACCCTTTTCAGTAAAGTAAGCAATGGCATCTGATTTGGAAACGGCTTTGCGCACGTAAGCATTCTTTAGTTTGGCCAACTCCAGCATCTTCGCTTCAATTTTTTCAAATTCATTTTGCGAAAATTCTTTGCCATCAAAATCCACATCGTAATAAAATCCATTTTCAATAGAAGGACCGATGCCCAGCTTTACGCCTGGATACAAGGCTTCCAGCGCCTCTGCCATCAAGTGAGCAGAAGAGTGCCAGAAAGTAGATTTCCCTTCGGGAGAATCCCAGGTCAATAAACGTAACGTGACATCTTTTTCCAAAGGGCGCGTAGCATCCCATACTTCACCATCGACCTGCGCTGACAATACATTGCGGGCCAATCCTTCACTGATACTTTTGGCTACATCTAATGAGGTAGAGCCTTTAGGGTATTCCCTTTGGGAACCATCGGGTAACGTTACTTTAATCATGTTGACTTGAGAAAAACAGGATGCTAAAATAGGTTAAAAAGAACAGGAAAAAAAATAGGTGACAGTGATCAGTGGACAGTTGTCAGTGATCAGTCTATTGAAAAAGTAAAATATTGTAGATCAGGCTTCTTAAAGGCATTAGCAACAGTTAAGCTTAACTATTCCATACTGATCACTGACAACTATTTTATTTCATTTTAAAATAAAATCCTCCCGATACGATACCTGTATTAAAAGTAGATTTTTGAATACCTTGTGAACTATACACAAAAACCTCGCTGTTCTGTAAATAATCAAATGCATCCGACACATAAACATCTTCTGTAAAAGGATGCACCCCCAGACCATACCAATTGTGTGTTCCTTTTGCAATGATTTCTGTTCGCTGAGTAACAGCACTATCCACTGGTAATTTTACTACTCCTTCTTCCAACCAATACAATACGCTTTTATCTAAAGAACAAGTCAAGCGATCAGCCGGTTGAGCCAGTGTATCCTGATGAAGAATCGTTTCATTGTTCATGTCTACTTTTGCTAAAAAAGAAAAATGAGCCCCCAAATCTCCATCACTCAACAACCATAAAAAATCATTCTTGTCAACGAGCATAGAGTTGACACCTTCACCTGATTCGATGGTATCGATCACCTGATCGGAAGATGGATCGATGATGAATACATATTTGCTGTGAGGAGCAGAAACATATACTTTATTGTGACTATACACCAAAGCCTCTGTCCATGTCGGAATAGAGATGCCTCCGGAAATTTCATTCGTAATCAAATCGACAATGTGCACTTTGTTGTCGTACAAATCCGTCAGGTAAGCTTTCATTGAAGACACCGGTACCATGTACCTCGGTGACTGGCATCCGGTAATTGTTTTGACCACTTTAAACGTAGCGGTATCCACCACTTCTACTCTTCCGCTTCCATTGACCACGATGTAATAGTATGCTCCGATGTTTGTCATGGACTGACACACGTCTCCCAATTTGAATTGATTGGCCGCATAAAAAACATCATTGGTTACAGTCCCTGTTTGTTGATCTATATAACTGACCGAACCGTTGCCAAATTGAAAATTGCCTTCGTTCGTAATATATACTCCGGCAACAAGAGCAGGCACAGGTTCTGTCTTGCGTTCGGGTGGCCGACAGTGCACAAGACAAAACCCAATGAATAAAACAGTACACACTATTTTACCAAACCTGTTCATTTTATTTACTCGTATTTAATCTATTGTTTTAATGGACATATTTCGAACACCTAAGCATTGAGCAAAGCTTGCTTATTCGTCCTACCTCGTACCTCAGTTATTGTTTTATGAATTGCTGTGCTTCACCATTGAACTGCAAGATGTACATGCCTTGTTTCAAATCCGATACATGGAGACTGATCTGATTCGCATTGGCATTAAACGCTTCGCTCAACACAATCGCACCATGCATATCTAGTACTTGTACTACACCTTCTTCTACATTGTTTTTAAAAGAAATCTGCAAGACATCTAAAGTAGGATTAGGATACAACGCTATCGAACTTATTTTTTTAGTACCGGAGATGACACCGGTAATTGCATTTTCATACAACACAGCCACCGCATCCAAATCAAAACCACAAGAAGCGAAAGCTGTTTTCCATGGATCATTCACAGCGTTACCATTTTTATCATGTGTGGCATAAGCAGGATTAATGCTTCCTACCACATCAATGATTTTCACATGTGTTACAGCCGTTACATCCAAGCCCACTGTGCCCGCCAATTCAGACAAGTCGAAGGGTGTGCCATAATTGGCCTGAGCAGATCCAGCCAGGTTATAAAGCAATTGTGGATCTGAATAAGTCGAATTGTTTTGTACTGTAGGATTCGTATTAGAGACTGCAGGAAAACGAAAAAAGTTTGTTCCATCCGAACTTACTTCTACAAAAGCGAGTTCGGCAAACAACAATGATCCACTGGTAAATCCATTTTCAAATACGGCGAAGTCAGCACCGGTACCGTCTGTGATCGGATGATCAAAAGTCAATACCGCACTACCGCCATCTCCCAAACTTACAAGTGTTGTACCTGTAGCCGCACCGGTTGCATTCGCATCTGTTCCATAACTTGCCAAAGCAGAAGCACCCGAAGAAATATCCTGAGGGCCTCTATCCACCGTACATCCAGAAGCCCAGTTGACGATTCCTGAATTATTATAAGCAATCGCTGTACTGCCTGTTAGCCCACCTAATGGCGAGAACAATGGCGCATTGAATTCATCGATCACAAAATAACCGGGAGTATTCATACCGTATGGGCCATTGTCTGTAGAGCTAAGAGCAAAAGATAAACTGTCAATGTTACCTAGTGGACGAAGATCAACCCATCTCCAGTTTTCCAATATATAATCAAATGTATTGTCACTGCTAGTAAAATCTGCCAGGTAAGTTTCTACAGTAGTTGAAGTAGCAATACCACCGGTATAACCAGTAATGGTCAATTTGAAATAATCCGCATCGTCTCCGCTTGCACCCCCAAACTTTTTGGAATAACCATCACCTTGTTCCATACTGATGGCAGCGTAAGTAGAGTTCGTCAGGTAAAAACCTGTCACTGTAGTATTCACTGCTGCACCCGTTAAATATATTTTTGCACCGTCTTTACCCAAAGCATAGTTTCCATTTCCAGAATAATCTTTTCCTGTCACCGCACTGTACAAGTTGGTATAGTCAGGTGAGGTATTGGCATTGACTTGATTGGAATAAGCGAAGCCGTCTGACCAGTATGAATAACCTGCAGGATCGGGATCATTAAAATAAATATTTTGAAAGGTCGCATCTCCCGAAGAAAAGTTTCCAGAACCATCCGATCCATCTGAATAAGAATTTGGAGACAACGTCAATCCGTCAAAATCAGATTTAGTAACCTGCGACCAGCCCATGGTAACAGAAATCAATGTGACTAATGTAATTTGTAAAATGTGTTTCATGTTCATTGTTTAAATTAAAGTAAAAGATTTAGTTCCATTTATAAATAACACCGGCCCTCACGTAACGCAATGGCATCGGCCGATCTACCACGGTTTGATAAGCAGTGTTCCAGCAGTTGTCTACTTCCATAAAGACATCGGCTCTGTTTTTTCCGATGGTATAACCGGCCTGCAGCCTGAGTAAACCAACGGTATATGGATTGATGTAATCGCCTTCGTCTTCTTGTATAAAAACCCATGACGTATATTGCTGGTAATAACTGAGGATAATTTTTTTATACTGCAGCACCAATCCTGCATTGCCTAAAAAGACTGGAGTATAGATAAGTTGTTTATGATAAGCATTGCCTCCTATAGCAGAATGGTCTTGTTGTGTAGATTGCTGATAGGTATGTTTCAATGACAGTGTCACTGAAAACTGTTTGGAGAAAGGAAGAAACAAATCGTTTTTCAATTCTATTCCTCTTGACCATACTTCACCTATATTTTGTGGAGTCCAGTAATTGTATTCTCCCATAGGTGTCCATAAAATCCAATCTTTGATGGAACGGGTAAAAACGGTAGTGGTCAATGTATTTCGAATGGCGTGCCGCTGCAGTTTATGAACCAAGCCCATCTCCGCTCCCCACCCGCTCTCTGGACGTAGGTTGGGATTGCCTCCTTGTCCCCAATACAAATCATTCATCGTTGGAATTCTATATTGACGTTCTCCTTTCACCAACAAGCCAACAGACTTTATAAGTTGTTGATCCCATTGCAAAGAATAAATAAGTGGAGTATTTTGTTGCGCATACCACTCTTCACGCACCAATGCGGTAACAGTCGTTCGTTTTTTATTTCCGTTCCATTTCAATCCACCATATAGTGCAAACCTGTTTCGAGTTCTTCCTCCCTGAGCATAATTTTGATTGGTGATGGATTGATACGTGTCATTGACGCCCGCATTCACGACAAAATTCTTTCCAAGATCATAACTGTAATCGACTTGATTCACTAGGTTATCGGTATAACCATTGTCAGCATGAATCACGCTATCACTATAGGCAGAACGTTGAGTGTATTGGTATTGATCGCGCAGGTACGCCAGTTTATAGTTCCATTGAGATTTTCCGCGCTGATGTTTTAGCTGAACAGAATTTTTCCAGGACACATCTTGTTGCGCCACTTTGGTAATGGTTTGCAAGGTCGGTGCAATGTTGCGATCAAAATGAGTATACCAACTGTACAAAGAAAGCGAAGTACGTTCCGTCAGTTTATAATTGACAGTCGCACTGTATCCCTGTTGGAGAAGTCCTGCGCTATGCTGTGTCTGCTCCTGCGCATAGGGCCTTGCTTCCGTATTGGTGAAACGATAGGTATTATCTGAATTGAGGTAAAAATACCTGACATCCGCCGATAGTTTATTTTTATTGTAACCGATTCTTATCCCAGTACTTTTTTCTCCGATAGAAGAAAACGTTTGCTTCAGCAAACCATAAAATCCAATGTCGCCGGTGGACTGATTAGTCAATAAAATATTGCCAGCCATAGAACCACTACCGGAAGCTGCGCCAGACGAGCTTTGCTGAACGGTGATGTTATCCAATAAAAAAGGAGGTAAGGTACTGAGATCCGTCATCCCTAATCCTGCTTGATTGATGTTGATGCCGTTCCAAAATACTTGTGATTGCAAAGCACTGCCTCCTCTTGCCGAAACACTAGTCAAATTTCCAGGACCGTAATCTTTAATGAATACTAAAGAATTGTATTTCAACAATCCACCAATACCGATCGCATTTTCCATCAAAACCTGAGCGGAATCTATTTTCTGATCGTTGGAAACTTTCGTTACAGTGCTGCCTTCCACTGTGACTTCATCTACACGATAGGTACTATCCGAAGAGATCACAGTTGTTTGAGCAAAACATAAAGCGGTTTGCAAAAGCATAGCGAGTACGTAAAACGATCTGTTCAATTTTTTACTGTAAAGCATAAAGACACGGTTCCGAAAAACGGTATCGTTAAGGCTACAGGAAATAAGATGGATGGGTAAAGAACAATTGCCTTATAAAGGGCATGTACTCTATCCG
The DNA here is from genome assembly GCA_028288365.1 of Chitinophagaceae bacterium. Lineage (GTDB taxonomy): Bacteria > Bacteroidota > Bacteroidia > Cytophagales > Cytophagaceae > JACMQM01. The sequence continues at coordinate 9,091 of JAQBNU010000081.1, forward strand.
CCGGCCTTTTCTCCGAAAGCAACGAATGATGTGTTTCTAGGCAGGTCTTCTGACTTGCTCCCTCTTGACCTGTCTTCCCGGCATGAGCCAGTGACAAAAGCATGGGTAAGAGTTGAATGGAGCTTACAGCAGCGGGAACTGTCCGGGATTTACACCCGGTTCCCTTTTAATCTGTAGAGAATAAACGATACAGAACCTAAAAGCGAATGCAAGTAACAACCTATTTTGAAGAAAGGCAAGAGAAAAATAGAGAAACAGAAAGAGAGCGGAGAGCGACTCTTTTTCGCTCTCCGCTCTCTTTCCGTTTCTTTTAAATCACTGGCTACTGTCCACTGATCGTGTGAATATAGTCTGCCATTACTTCAGGTTGAAAGGAATTGGCATTGTTTGACTGGCGCCATTATTTCCTCTTCTGTTGAATTGCAATACTTGTTCTCCGGTATCCACAGGTACACGTGAATAGTGAATGGCATAAGGCAAGGTCTGCCAGTTGCGTGTATCGGCTTGTTCAGAGATGGCGTTGAATAATCCCAACGCAATTCCCGCTTCCTGGTTTTCTTTTCGCAAAGCCAATTCAGCCGCCTTCTTCAAGGCCAGACGCAGCAAGGCTTCTCCCAAGTCTCTCAGAAAACGATCGTGTAACGATTTAAAAGCAATGTCGTTGATGTTCTCTGCTAACTCTACCGGATGCGCTACACCATCCGCTGTCGTGAGGTCTGCATTGGTGTACAGCGGCGGGCGTTCTACATATTTAGGTAAAGCCATGCGAACAATCTGCAAGTCTCTCAGCTGACCGCGTTGCGGATGATCGTTACCTATAAATACCGGAATAGTAAGACCAGCTCCTGTATTGACAAAATTCATATAACCATTTCCCAAATCCACCATCGTAAAGTCAAGGCTCCATTCTTGCTTCACCGGTCCAAAACCATTGTGCCATAACAAAATCACTTCACCTTTTCCTTTTCTTTGCACCGGTTGGTATTTCATACCAAACTTTTTTTCATACTCATCGACATCATCGAGAAAGCCCGTAAGGTATGCCGTACGCAATAAGTCTTGTTTCAATTGATAAGGCACCGGTGTATTGAATTTGACGGCGTAATCTTTTTCATAAATGTTCAAGGCATTGCGGTAAGCAATGAAGGCATTGTTATAATCCTGGTTCACATCGTAAATAATGCCCATCAACAAATGTACAAAGGCATCTCTTTTGTATTTAGCCTCTGAAGAAAATTTATCGGTCAGTTTATTCAAGCGAATGTCCATTCGTTTACACTCTACCAAAGCTTCATCGTATTGTCCAAGCTTCAGGTAGTTCAACGCTTTGTAATAGTTGACCAATAGCACTTCAAATGTTTCACCGTGGTATTCTTCTACTTTCGGATTGAGTAAAAGCGCCAGACCTGCTGCTACTGCATTGTTGGTTTGTATTTCAGAAATGTTGTAGGCTTCTTCAAAAAAAGAATTGCTTTGTTCGTAGTTGCCCAAATAAGAATTGACCGTACCACGATTTAAAAAATAAAGCAGATGCGCTTTTCCTTTAGGCCCTCTCTTATCGGAGGCAAGAACCGCATCTGCTGCTTTTAAATTACCTTGTTCAAAATCAGAATTAAATTTCTGATACTTCGCATAATAAGACATGCAAGAAGGTATACTCAACAACACAAATCCAAGTACAATCCTTTTCACAACTATGCCTAACATCATTTATGTTCTTTTGAACGAATTAATTGACAATATACTTTTTGATTTTTTTCTCGCCGATCCAAACCAATTCGTTGGTTTCTAAATCAGCCAATTCAAGATTCACCTGGTAGTAGGTCACTTGTTTTTTATTGTAGGTATCCACAATAGAGTTGATCGTTCCAAACAACATGTAATCTGCACCCAGTTCACGTCCCCACTTCTTAGTGGTTTCCGCAGAAGCGAATTGCTGTTGATCTGCTCTTTCTGTACGAATCTTTTCTCTCAACTCAGAATTTTGTACCACACGCACAAGACCTGTATTGATGCATTCTCTTTCCAGATCTTTGATGAATGTTTCCGGCTCAATATGTTCTGAACTTTTATTGGTGATGATCCCAACAATGAAGGTAGGTTTCTTTCCTTTAGCCGTTTCAAAATCACTTCTCCATGGTCTGTTCAACATGTCTTTCGACATCTCTTCTGCCACTAACCTGGAATCGGTATCGTTCCAGCGTCCACTCAAGTCAATCGTTTTATCTTCGTCAACTCTGGTTACTGTGCGTGTACAAGCGAGTGCAATGGCGATCACCACAAACAATGACACGGCTGAATGAATCGTTTTTTTCATAGGACAAGTATAAATTGGTTTTCTAATTTTATATAATGCAGCGAAACAAATTTAACATCAAAATTGGTATTTAATACCGAACCGTAATTTTTAAATTCAAAAAGCGACTGGATAACGTATTGGGAATAGCATACTGAAAGCCATTGTTATCTTTGATCCAATCGTAAGAAATAGTATTCGACACACCCAAAATATTTAATACTTCTGCGGTGATCCAAATGGATTCGAAAAATTTCTTTTTCTCTAACTTTTTATCCGAGTACGTAACCAGTTTAGCAAAACCAATGTCCACTCTTTTGTATGCCGGAGCAGCAAAAGAAGCCCTGAGATCTGGTCTGTTGGGAGGTCCAAAAGGGAAGCCGGAAAGATATGACAAAGTCATGTACACTTGTAAGCTTGGATTATTAGGAATGTGATCTCTGAAAAAAACCGAAGCGTTGATCAATTGATCCGTCGGTCTTCTGATGTATCCTCTGGGATCACCGTCTACTTTTTCTTTCGCTTGCAACAAACCCAAACTAAACCACGATTCTGATCCTTTGATGAATTCACCACTCAAACGAAAATCTATTCCTGTGATATAAGCTGTTGCACTGTTTTGTCCATAATAACGCAAGCGTATATTTTCTACATCGTAAGGCACCACACGGTCCAGCAATTTCACATAGCCTTCTGCAATAAATTTAAAAGGCCTGTTCCACAGTTGCAAATTATAATCCATACCACCGATGATATGTACCGAACGTTGCGCCTGCAAGGAACGGTTCACAACACCTTGTTGGTTTCTTAGTTCCCTGTAAAAACCTGGTTGCTGATAGACACCTGTCGCCAGTCTGATGACGATGTCTCGTTTCCACTTGGGTTTATAAGCATAACTGATGCGTGGACTTGCTATCAATTGATTATTGAGTGACCAATAATTCAATCGCGCACCATACGTGATGTAATGCAACGAATCTTTGCTATGGTAAGAATGTTGTGCATAGTATTCAATGCGGTGGGAAGCCAGTGTAGCTTGCGAACCAACAAATGTACTTCCTGAAATATAATCGGCTGAATCTTGTAAACTGTATTCGTATAATTTATCCTGTATATTTTCAGAGGTGATGGTCAATCCTGTTTCTATATCGCTTTGATCACTCCAGTGAATGTAAGCACGCTCTCCTACTGAACCGATGCTGCATTCCAGTTTATTTCTGGAGTAGTTGTAATCGCCTCCCTGGCCTGTTACAAACAAACATTGATTAAAGGTTTGATTGTTGGGATCAGGATCTGTATCACACAAACGGTATTGAGCCATGACATCCCGGTACTCGCGCTCCACCGATTTCACGAGATAACCCACTGTCTCCAGTCGTACTTTTTTTGAAAGCCTTAAGTAGTACATTAAACCCACCTGACCTGTGGTGTAGTCCATCCGTTCTTTGCCCTGGTAGTTTACACTGAATGTCTTGGGTTGAGAGAGTGTACCGAATTTTGTTTCACGTGTAGTGGGATCAAAACGGTAATCGTTAAAGGCCCAGGAATAAATCAAAGAAATGGAATGATTGCTGATGCCGTCTTTGTCTTTCGTTTTTAAAAAATCATAATTCACAATTCCCTGTACATCGTAGAATCTTGGTTTGTATTCTCCTTTTGTAGGTAAGGTGTTAAGAAGATAGGCAGACCTCTTATGTCGTGCGCCAAACGCATAACTCAACCGTTTGTTCTTAGATGCATTTTCCGCATGCAACGTACCTCCCAACAAACCTATGCTTCCCGACGCTTTAAACTGTGTGGGCCTTTTGTATTTCACATCCAACACAGACGATAGTTTATCTCCAAACCTCGGCTGCCATCCGCCTGCGTAGAAAGAAACTTTCTCTACCAGATCAGGATTGATGAAACTCAATCCTTCCTGTTGTCCTGTCTTCGCAAGGAAAGGACGATAGATCTGCATGTTGTTTACATACACTAAATTTTCATCGTAATTGCCACCTCGTACATTGTAAGTGCTGGACAACTCATTGTTAGAGCTCACCCCCATGCCTATGGATGAAATGACTTTATTGAAATCACCGAATGCACTGATGAAATTCTGTGCAGCTTTGGGATCTAAATAAATGCCACCGGCATTGAGTCGTTCTCTTTCTCCTTTTAATTTATTGCCTTTGACTTCTACTGCAAAATCTGTTTTACCGTCTGAGGTTAAATTATATTCTACTGCTTTTCCCGTTTCTACTTCAATGGTTCTTTTCAAATAACCGAACGCACGCACATGGAGCGTGTAGATTTTCCCAGACGAAGGAAGGTCTATGGTGAACGCACCGGTAGAATCAGTGATCGCATGGTAATTAGTATTGTCTGCCCATTCTACCAACGCGCCAGCAACAGGATAATGGTCTTTGTCTTTGATGGTGCCAGCTACGCGCACGGACTGAGCCAGGAGAATGCTCTGCGATAAAAAAATAAAAAAAAAGACAGTTCCTGCGCGCACTCTTCTCAAACGATTGATGGATAAGGTTTAGTCTATTTTATCGAAGGTCTTTCAACTCTTTAATGGTTTGTGCGGGATCATTGGATTTGAATACAAAATTTCCTGCTACCAATACGCCTGCTCCCTCTTGTACCAAACGCTTGGCATTACCCGCATTGACGCCTCCATCGATTTCAATGATGGCTTTTGAGTTGGACGCTTTAATCAGCTGACTCAACTTCGCTACTTTCTTATAGGTGTTTTCTATAAACGATTGTCCACCGAAACCCGGATTGACAGACATGATCAATACCACGTCAATATCCTGAATCACTTCACTCAATGTTTCTACCGGTGTATGCGGATTGAGTGCCACGCCTGCCTTTGCGCCGGTGTCTTTGATCTGTCCGATGACACGGTGTAAGTGAGGACAAGCTTCCTGATGGACCGTGATGACATCTGCACCCGCCTGACGAAAACGTTCGATGTATTTTTCAGGTTGTACAATCATCAAGTGTACATCAAATGTTTTAGCCGTCAAGGGACGAATCGGTTCGATCACTGAAAAGCCAAAAGAAATATTTGGAACAAAGACTCCATCCATCACATCAATATGAATCCAATCCGCCGCGCTGGCATCAAGCATTTTAATGTCTTTATCCAAACGAGTAAAGTCCGCCGATAAGATGGACGGCGCTATCAAAGGCAATTTTTCCATAGGAACAAATTTAAAAAAATGTAAGCAAGAATCAGGAGATTGGCTTACTTAATTACCTTAAAGGTTGAAAAATGATTGTTACAAGATACTTGCAAACAGTAAATGCCCGCACTCAATCCTTGATCCAGGGAAGACAGGTTTATGAGGGATGTTTCAGTAAATATTTTCCCTTCTTCCACCAAGGCGCCCACAGCGTCGTATAACTTCCAGTCCAGCCAATAACCTATTTGATCCATTGGAATTTTTAAGGACAAAGAAGTTTGAATCGGATTGGGGAATACCCATTCATTTTCATCGTTCGATACTTGTGCTAAGGTAGCCGTTAACAAATGGGCGTAATTGGAAGCGTCTTGGTAATTGGGAATACCATAGCCATAGTCCGCATCTGGTGTACTGTAACGATCGGCGGAATGAATGACAGACTGAATCAATTGATCGTGCGTCAGCGTAGGATGAGCCTGCAGCAAACCAGCTGCCAGTCCACTGATCAGAGGCGAGGCAAAAGAAGTACCGTTACCTGTAGAAACCGAACCGAAGGAATTCGCATACGTTACGCCAGTCCCCATAGCCATGACATCCGGTTTTACGCGTCCATCAGCAGAGTAACCCGTAGAAGAGAAGGGAGATCTTTGTCTGGTGTTATCAACCGCACCGATAGCCAAAATACCTTTTGCATCGGCGGGACACAATATTTTTCCCCAGGATGTATTACCATAATTTCCAGCACTCACAATTACCACCAAGCCTCTGGTCGCTGCGATTGTAGCACCTTTGGAGATGTAACTGGTATTACCGTCCAGGTCAGCTTGCGTAAGATCCAAAGATGAATCATCAAATGTATTGTAACCCAAAGAAACTTGTATTTGATCGACACCCAAACTATCTGCCATCTCGGCTGCTCTGATCCAATTCAATTCTTCCAAAGGAGATTCAGAAGAAACGTCTTCTGTTCTGAACAGAAAAAAACTAGCACCTTGTGCCGGACCTGAAAGTAAATTAGGAATATGACCGGCTAAAATAGAAAAGACATGCGTGCCATGTCCTCCGCCTTCTGTGTAAACAGTCTTATCAAGATCAACAATGTCCCAGGTATCTAAAATTTGTCCGTTGCTAAACAACGTATTGAAAACAGCCATTGTATCTGTACCGGCAAAACCATCGTCCGTAATAGCAATGGTGATGCCGCTTCCGTTATATCCATCGGCTTTCATTTGCAACATGCCTAACATATCGTTCTGCACATCTGAATTGTCTTCGATCATAGAGCAGCGAGTCAAAGACATCATGCTTTGTGAAGCGGAAGAAGTGGTTCTGAATTTCACACTTTGATCAGCAAAAGCGACAAAAGTCAAACTAGCAATTTGAGCTTTGACCGTTGGATCTGATCTTACCACGATTCCGTTCAGCCATTTCAAGGGATAGAAAAATTGTGCTCCCGTTGCCAACACCTGATCGATGTAAGTTTGCGTTACTGGTAGATCTTTTTCATCTACCGGTACCTGGCATTTTTGTCGGCGCAACAATGCTTTTGTTGTTAGAAATTGTTCAGGACTTGAGGTCGAAAAAGTATTGGATGCTTTGTCTTTAAATTGAACAAAATAAGTTTGTTCTTGAGCCAATGCACAAGAGCCATAGATTAAAAAGAAAATAAATAATATATATTTATTCTTTCCCATAGCTTGTAATGAGCATGATTTTACGAGAACCAAAGTCAATGGTTTGTGGAGGAGAGTTGTCTTGCTTGTAATAGTATACCGTGTAATCTCTCTTGATAAGTCCTATGCCACGGGCATACACCTCATAGCGAATATCTTTACTTACAATAGGATCAGCCTGATTTGAAATAGTCAATTTCAATGTATTGGAATAGGTAGTGAGCAGGCCAGACAAGGGCTGTATAGGATATGACTTGTCAATATCTGTCATCTTATAATATTTATCAGATGAAGTTTCATCCGATAAAACATTTAAGGCATTGCCATTCCAGGTTTTCCCTTCCGCTACAGGAAAAGCTATTTTGATGTATTGTATATTGCTTTCTTCACGAATCAATTGGTTGCCATTGTTTTCATAGGTCCACACGGAATCAGGTTGTATGGGCCAATCGGTATCTGTCGTTTTCTTAGTAAAGTGATAGAACACATACCTCACCTCTTTGCCTTCCATAATGGTATCATGAATCAATTCTTTCACATTGTAAACAGTATCCACCATTTGGTTAGAATTATATACCGTATCATACTCTTCGTATATCACATAACGGCCTATTTCCAGTGGACAGAAATCATATCCCAAATTGACAGTAGAAGGATCTACCGTTTTCAATTTACAGGAATGCACCATCACACCCAGTGTAAAAAAAACGCTTAGCAGAATAAAAAAATTAGTATACTTTTTCATCGTTTGATTGATTAAAACTAGATTTTATCCAGCCTCCACCGATCACGTCATTGCCTTCATAAAAGACAGCGGCTTGTCCAGGTGCAATGGCTTTTACTTTTTCTTTAAACAATACTCTCATCTCCTCTCCGATCTGTTCTATAACGGCGGGAGAGCCATCGTCATTGTACCGAACCTTGGTTACTGTGTCTTTTTTTGCGCCAACGATAGACTCATATTTCTGCATGTGCAATTGATCTACCCACATGGCATCTCTTGACAAGCCTTCTATTTCACCCAACACTACCCGGTTGGTTTCTTTTTGAATTTCTGTAACAAATACAGGATAACCCAATGTAATGCCTAAGCCTTTGCGTTGACCGATCGTGTAGAAGGGATATCCTTCATGGTGTCCAACGACCGTTCCATTTTCCAAAACAAATTCTCCGCCTCTCACTTTTTCTTCCAACCCCTCTACTCTTCTTTTCAAAAAGCTTCTGTAGTCATTGTCCGGTACGAAACAGATTTCATACGATTCTGACTTATTCACCAAATCGATGAAGCCCTTTTCAGTAGCCATATCCCTGATCTCTGATTTTTTCAAATCACCCAAAGGTAAAATCGTACGACTCAGACTTTGTTGCGATACCCCCCATAAAGCATACGACTGGTCTTTGTTTTCATCGATGCCTTTTGAAATGAAATACCTATCGTTTTCCTTTTTCACTTTTGCATAATGTCCGGTAGCAATCCAATCACAACCCAATTTATCGGCACGTCTCAACAACGCGTCCCACTTGATGTGTGTATTACAAAGCACACAGGGATTAGGCGTTCTTCCATCCAGGTATTCATTGGTAAAATGATTGATGACATAATCACCAAACTCTTCTCTGATGTCTAAGATGTAATGAGGAAAACCCAGACTTACCGCAATGCTTCTCGCATCGTTGATAGAATCCAGACTACAACAGCCGGTTTCTTTTTTAGTACCGCCTGATGAAGCATAATCCCACGTCTTCATCGTCATTCCTATGACTTCATACCCTTGCTCATGCAGCATAACAGCAGCCAGGGAACTGTCTATTCCCCCGCTCATTGCCATCAATACTCTTCCTTTTTTACTCATATGAATTATCGTTAATCCCTTTTAGAGACCATTTGTAAACGAACCATAAATTTACAAATAAATAGCCCCTTAAGTTGAAATTGGTAACATCTTTACTTATTTTTTTGTTTATTTGGCATTCTCGCTACCTATGGCATTAAAGACAAATGTTTACATCAGTGATGTCACTAACCTGACAGAAGCACGTTATTATGCAGGAATGGGCGTATCAATCATTGGCTTTGATGCTACACCTGGTCATCCCTCTTTTATCAGTACCCAGCAGTTTGACGCCATTACATCCTGGCTATCTGGTATACAAACCTCCTGGCAATGGCACGCTGCACCGGCAGAAGAACTCATACTTCTTCTGGAATCATCTCCTTCTGATTTTATAGAATTGACACACATTCCAGATCCGCAGCAGCTGCAGTATATACGGAAACCTTTAATCATTAGAACATCTGATCCCAAGCAACTAGAATACATTAGCCATTTGCCTGCAAACAGCGTATATGGTATAGTTTGGGAAGGTGAGGCATCGGCTCTTACTTCTTTGGAAACCGATTTAGTATGCTTCCTGGAAACACAACCACCTTTTGATCAATTAGATTCCATCGTTGATCTCCCTCACGGAGGAATCAGTTTAAAAGGAAGTCCCGAAAGCAGACCCGGCTGGAACGATTTTGACCAACTGGCCGATTTACTTGAATCATTAGAAATAAATTGATCTTAATGAAACACATTTATACACTTACCCTCAATCCTGCGCTTGATAAAAGTACATCGGTAGACAGAGTAGAACCCGAACAAAAATTACGTTGTGAAAACCCTAAGTTTGAACCAGGAGGCGGAGGCATCAATATTTCCCGAGCACTAAATAAACTGGGAGGTCATTCCATAGCTATTTATCCTAAAGGCGGACCTACTGGCGAACACATGCAACTGTTATTGAATAACGAAGGTATACAACAGTATACTATTCCTTCTCAAAACTGGAACAGAGAAAACTTTATCGTTGTTGAAGAATCTACCAATAAACAGTTTCGCTTCGGTATGCCAGGCCCAGCCTTGCTTTCATCAGAAGTAGATGCCGTTTTAAAATACCTGAATGACCTTCCTCAAATTGATTTTTTCATTGTCAGTGGAAGTATACCAGAAGGAGTACCCACAGACTTTTATAAATCAGTGGCTAAAATTGTCAATACCAAAAAGGGTAAATTTATTCTTGATACGTCAGGCAAAGCATTAGAAGAAGCACTGAAAGAAGGTGTCTACCTTTGTAAACCCAACATCGGAGAACTGGGACAATTGGTGGGAGAAGAACTAGACACCATTCCTAAACAGGAAGCTGCTGCGTTAAAAGTATTGAACGATTACCAGGTTGAAATCCTTGTGGTATCACTTGGCCCATTCGGAGCCTTTCTTGCTACCAAAGAAAAAATATACCATGTAGCCGCTCCTTCTGTCAATAAAAAGAGCACGGTTGGCGCAGGAGATAGCATGGTTGCCGGTATGGTCTATCAGCTGGCACAGGGCAAATCGTTGTTTGAGGTTCTTAAATACGGAATAGCTACAGGTACAGCAGCTACCATGAATTCCGGTACTGAGTTATGCAAAAAAGAAGATGTTGAATCTCTTTATCAGTGGATTACAAAACATCACATGGAAAATGGAACTCATTATTGATCTTATTCTGAAAAAAGTTAACCGAAGATTTTTATTAAAATCTTTATAAATTAACTTTGAATCCCACTAAACAAGATTTTATAATTATGAGAGGCAGAATCGTTACTATCATTGCTTGCTCAGTAGTTGCTTTATCATTTGTACATACTGACATTTTTGCGCAAAAAAAGAAAGGCTCTTCTGATCAACCGACAGGAACTACTTATGTAAGTTCAACTGCTGTGATCAGTAAATTTCACACAGAAGACGAATTGAAAGCCATGGGTAAAATTGAGTTGACGAAACTCTACATGGAACGTATTGTTGTATTGACGGAGATCATTCCTTACGTAGCGTTAAAAGCCAAGCCTGGAGCAACGTTGACAGAAATGGGAATACCTGAAACGCCTTTGAATCTGGAACACATGCAAAAGGAAATTAAAAATAAAGAATCTTACCTGAC
>JAQBNU010000146.1 GCA_028288365.1 Chitinophagaceae bacterium
CGTTTACGGCTTCCTGTATAGTTTTAAAATCGCCGCTGCCATCCTGCGCTACGGTTATTTTTGTAAACACCTTAGTAACTGGCTGCGCATAAACAGCGGCCCCCATCATTAAACCCGAAAACAATAAGACCAATTTCTTCATCGCGCTTATTTTATAGTGATGGCCTTACTATCGGCACCCGATTTAAATTCCACCTTGTTTTTGGCTTTAGACGCGTCGGTATTGGTTACTGTAATATCTTTCGACCTATCGCCTACCACGCTAAAAAGCAGATCGGCGTTGTTGGTGTACCTAATCCCATCCAGCTTAATATTATTGCTATTCTCTACAATTATCACCGGTTTAGTGTCCTTGCTTTCTATATATACATTTTTTAGGGTAACATCGCTGGCCTCGGATATCTCGGCACCCTTGTTAGTTTTAAGCACGATGTTTTCCAGGTGGATGCCTTTAATGGCCAACTCGGGTAAACCCCTGATCAGTAAGCCGCTTGCAGCACCATTACATACTACATTGCTCACATAAAAATCTTTAAACTGGGGTGTGGTTTCATCTGCCGCATAAGTTTTAACAGCTACAGTTTTACCACCCTCGCCTTCGGCAACAGATTTACCGCCGTAGTACATATCAAATAAAATGGCGCTGCCCAAAATATCTTTCATGCTGATATTCTTCACATAGATCTTCTCTACCACGCCACCACGGCCACGGGTTGTTTTAAAACGCAGGCCAATATCGGTACCAATAAAAGTACAATCGGTAACAAAGATGTTTTTAGCGCCGCCGCTCATTTCGCTGCCAATAACAAAGCCGCCATGCGCACGATAAACCACGTTATTACGGGCAATTACGTTTTCGGTAGGTTTGCCACGTTTGCGGCCTTCCGCGTCGCGGCCCGATTTAATACAGATACCGTCATCGCCTGCATCAAAGGTATTCCCCTCTAACAATACATTCTTGCACGATTCTACATCTATAGCATCGCCATTTTGGGCATTCCAGGGGTTACGTACACGCACATTACGCACGGTCAGGTCTTCGCACAATAAAGGGTGCAGGCACCAGGCCGGTGAGTTTTGTACGGTAACGCCTTGCAGCAATACTTTTTTGCAGTTATTTAACACCACCATATTAGGGCGGAAGAAATCTTTCATGTCCTCATAATCAGACAATGGTTTGCCGGGTTTTAAAAAGATAGCCTCCTTATCACTCATCCCCTTTACAAAACTGGCCGATGGGTACCAGCTTTTTCCGTTCTCGCTTACCACGCCACCCGATGCTACCTGTTGCCTCCATTCGCTTTCGCTTAGCCTATCCTTGCCAATAGCGCGCCAAACACCGCCTGCCCCATCAATAATCCCTTCGCCGGTGATACCGATATTAACCAGGTTAGTGCCCGATATAGGCGATTGGTTACGTGGAGAAGGATGGCCTTCGTAATTGCCCTCAACTAAAGGGTACTGGCTTTTATCTTCGGTAAACTGCAGCATGGCCGAACGGCTTACATGCAGGTTTACGTTGCTTTTCAACACAATTGGCCCGGTCATCCATAATCCCTGCGGAATTAAAACCACACCGCCGCCCTTAGCGCTACAGGCTACAATAGCGGCATTAATGCTTTTGGTGTTCAGGGTAATGCCATCGGGTTTAGCGCCGAATTTTAAAATATTGATGGTATCCTTTTTAAATACCGGCTGGGCTATTTTAGGCAGGTTAGTCCAGGAGTATTCCTTTTTTTGTGCCGATGCATTTAAACCGCAAGCGCCCAATAAAAGGCCGAGGCAAATTTTAGTTTTGATGTTTATCTTCATGTTTATTGTTTAGTATTTGTACTTAATTACTTTAATGGGTTCCAGTCGTCGTTACCACCCAATATATTTTTTAGCGTATAGGCTTTCACTTCCTCATCGGTTAGCTGGTGCGCCCAGGTTACCCGGCTGGTTGGATTTGCACCCGGGCCGATATTTTTATATTCGCTGTAGCGTGCGGTTTTGTAGCTTTCGGTTTGGTTCCAGTTAGACCAGCCCTCGGGTTTAATATGCGGGCCAATATGGCAACGGATGTAAGCCACAGCCGCATAAGGCCTCCATGGCCTGCCCAATGATACACTGTGCAGCGAGGTATCGCCGGTTAGTTTGCAATCAAAAAACACATAGCCGTATTTAGTATTTTGGGGAGTACTGGCCGCTGTTACATGCGAGTTTTTTTTACTATAGATGGCACAATCCTGGAAAACACAGGTGGCTGGCCCGAAAATAAAATCGGTAGTACCTTCGATATAACACTTGTTATAATATTGGCGACTGTTGGGCCCGCTGGTATACAGCACATCCTGGAACCCTACAAAACGGCAATTATCAAATATGAGTTTATCGCCCCAGGCAAAAACGGCTACAGCCTGACCGGCAGTAAAACCGGCATCGTTTTGAAAGGTGATATTGCGGGCCTTAAAATTGCCGGCATATATAAAAATCGATGCCGAACCTGGTGTACTCATAGCCTGCCCG
>JAQBNU010000158.1 GCA_028288365.1 Chitinophagaceae bacterium
GCAATTCAAGTTTTTTATTAACCAAACGCTCTGATGGTGGCCTTTGTGCAAAGTATACATCTTTAAAGTACTCCGAAGTTACATCATGAAAAGTAACCTTATCATCTAAGGATAATAATTTCACCAATTCCTCGGCAACCTCGCGGCGGCTTGTTTGGCCCTTACAAACCAGGTTATATAAGCCCCAGTACTCTTTTTCTAAAATTGCCTTTACGTTTTTAGCAAAGTCGATAGTAAAGGTTGGAGTACCGTCCTTATCATTTACAATGTATAAATCGCGCTTACCATCTACCAATTGTTTTATTAGTTTATTGATAAATTTTTTGTCTTTATCCGGCCCGCCGCCCATCATCCAGCCTGCACGGCAAACAATATATTTATGCGCATGCTCAACTACATAACGTTCGCCCATGTATTTTGATCGGGCGTAATGGCCCAGTGGATTCGGCTGATCCCAATCATCATACAAATCTTTTTTACCATCAAATATACCGGCGGTGCTAATGTATAACAATGGTATTTCAAGCGTATTAGCTAAATACACTGCATTTTCTACAGCTATGGTATTGGTATGGTAGGTATCGTCCTGGTTCATTTCACAAAACTCCAGGTCGGTATAAGCGCCTAAATGAAACAAATAATCAGGTTTAAAATCTAAAACCTCCTTTTTGTAATTATCAAAATCACGAAAGTCAAGAAAACTAAGCCATTCGGTATTCACATCCTTATCTGTACACTTTATTTCAAAGTCATCCTTAAAAACGCGGTAAAAGGCCTCGCCAAGCATGCCGCCTGCACCGGCAATGTAAATTTTCTTTTTGCTCATGTTATATTGCTTTTATAATTTTTTCTAATTTATTCCAATGATTTTTAAAATTAACAATGTCATATATATACTTGCGCGCTGCATTACCCATGCGCTGTATGTCATCTTCGTTATTCCATAAGGCAAGCATTTTTTCCCTCAGTTGCGCGCTGTTGCCGGCTTCATATAAATACCCGGTTTCATTATCTCTTACTAACTCGGGTATGCCACCAATATTTGCGCCTATAACTGGTTTTGAAAACAACAAGCTTTCAATTATCGAAAACGGATAATTTTCATACCACTCCGATGGGCAAACAACAAATTTCGCATTATAAGTCAGTTCAAAAATTGATTGCTTATCCTGAAACCCTAAAAAGGTAACATTATCAATACCATTGCTTTGCGCATAGTTAATAAAATCATCAGTAGCCGTCCCCGCGCCTGCAAGTTTTAAATGTATTTTTTGACCCTTTATCGCATCAAGCAGTGTTTTAACACCCTTAATGTTTTCCATTCTGCCAACATACAATACATAATCCTGTTTAGGGTTTGCAGTGTTAACCTGGTAGCTATTTATAAACTCATCTATATAACCTATATCATAACAATAGTTGGTTAGCTTTAATACATTGGTGCTAAAACCAAATTGCTTAAACTTATTAAAGAGAAACTCGGACGGGCATAAATATGCGTCAACCTTATTATAAATATTTGATTTATGGTAAAAATAAGCTTCAACCGAGGCAAGGAAACTGGCCGGTAACGATTGTTTTTTACACTTATTAATAGCACAATTAAAAAAATTACCTGTAATACACTTCTCGCATACTACCCCATTGCTTACAAAGGAATTTTCGGGACAAATGATCTTATAATCATGCAGAGTCCATATTACTTTGATATTATTTTTTTTTAATTTCCAAATAATTGCCGGCGTTATATAATGATGTATATTATGTAAATGCGCAAATGCAATATCTGGATGATCTTTTAAAATCTGATCGAGCTTTTTTAAAGCATCGGCAGACACTATTGAATCCTTTACAGCTTTAAATCCGTTAACCAGGCTTTTATTTTGATTTAATACTTTAATGTCCTCTGTTTTAACATAGTACTTTTTAAAAGGTGTTTCAAAATTCCGCTCGTTTATCCTGCTAAACGGAATAACCTGATACCCATTATTTTCATATAACTGCTTCACATTATCAACATAAGTCCAATCACCTCCTGATGGATACCAAGACCAGTTAACAAGTAAAACTTTCATTAGATAGTATAAATATATTTAACAAATATACGATATATATAAAAAAACATTAACAAAAAACAAAAATTACTGCACTTTTGGCAAAAAGCGTTAACTAATCATAAAATAATAATTAAGCTTTACATCAATTGACTAAAAAAGTCCAAATAATTATTATTCATAATAGCAACATCAAATTTTGACACCGCAAATTCCCTTATAACTTCGCGATTATAGTTCATGTTTGATACTTTATAC
This sequence comes from Chitinophagaceae bacterium, assembly GCA_028288365.1. GTDB lineage: Bacteria > Bacteroidota > Bacteroidia > Cytophagales > Cytophagaceae > JACMQM01. Next base: position 2,313 of record JAQBNU010000158.1, read on the forward strand.
CAGTTAAAGGCGATATTTTCGGGCTTATGTGGCAAGCTTAACGTACCGTTTATTTTTTCGTCAACCATCTCCTTTGCGCCACCAATATCAGTTAATACAACCGGTAAACCGCAGGCCATGGCTTCTAACGCTGCAAGCGAAAATGTTTCAACACTGTTTGATGTTAGTGTAAACACATCGCTGCAGCTTAGGTATTTATTTACATTGGCGGTAAAGCCAATAAATTTTATGTAATTAGCTATACCCAGGTCGGTTGCCTGTGTATGCAGTTTTTTGAGTAGCTGGTTATCCCCATCGCCAAGTATTAATAGGTAAGGTTTATCATTATAGCTTTCATGATAAAACTTCAAGGCTTTAATAGCCGTTTCATGATCCTTTTCAATACGTATACCAGCAACCTTTATAATAACCTTAGCTTTATCGGGCAAGGTTAGTAACTGTTGCCTAAGGCTTGCTTTTGTGGCGGTATCAACCATTGTATAGGTTGAAGTATCGATACCGTTATATATTACCTTTGTGTTTTTTGTTGATTTAAATAAAAACCTGGGTGTGATATACTCTAATTGACTTTGGGAAATAAATATAACCCAATCTGTTTTTTTAAGTAAACGCGCAGCAATAAAGTTAATAAGGTAATCCTTATACTTTTTAGGTATGGTGATATGTAAATTAACAACAAGTGTAAATTTTAATTTACGCCGCACCCTAAATAAGGCCATATAAAACTGCGCGAAAAAGTCGATACAAAAAATGAATTTGTAGTTTA